>DASRJB010000825.1:0-9243 GCA_035649715.1 Pirellulaceae bacterium | reverse complement strand
ACGCTGTGCGGCCCGTCGGCCACTTCGGGTGTGATCTCGACTCCGCGGTTGATCGGCCCCGGGGCCATGATCAGGATGTCGTCCTTGGCCCGGTTCAGCCGCTCGCGGTTCATCGCATACAGCAGGGCGTACTCGCGGACGGATGGGAACGGCCGTGTATGCTGCCGCTCGAATTGAATGCGGAGCAGGTTCAGCACGTCGCAGCGAGGCAGGATTTCGTCGAGGTTGTACGCCACCTCCACGCCGAACTCTTCCCAGCGCCGCGAGACGAGCGTCGCCGGACCGCAGACGATGACGTGGGCGCCCAGCTTCTTGAGCCCCCAGATGTTCGACCGGGCCGTGCGGCTGTGGGCGATGTCGCCGACCAGAGCGACCGTCAGCCCGGCCAGCGTGCCGCGCCGCTCCCGGATGGTGAGGATGTCGAGCAGGCCCTGCGTCGGATGCTCGTGAGGGCCGTCGCCGGCGTTGATCACCGAGCAATTCAGGTTCTTGGCAAGCAGATGCGGCGTCCCCGGCGTCTGGTGGCGAATCACGACCGCGTCAACGTTCATCGCTTCGATGTTCTTGGCCGTGTCGATAAACGTTTCGCCCTTGCTGACGCTGCTGCCCGACGAGGAGAACTCGACCGTGTCGGCCCCCAGCCGCCGGGCAGCCAGCGAGAAGCTGTTGCGGGTCCGCGTGCTGTTTTCGAAGAACAAGTTGGCGAGCGTGCGGCCGCTAAGGACGGATATCTTCCGCCGGCAGCCGTCAGTGGCGTCCTTGAACGCCGTTGCCGCGTCGAGCAGGCAGGTCAGCTCTTCGGCGGAAAGGCTTTCCAGATCCAGCAGGTGCTGCCGCGTCCAGACCGCGGGAATCGTGCTGAAATCCGCAGTGGAGGCGTTCATGGCGACACCTGGGCCGGCTGGCTGGGTTCAAAATTGGGGTGATTTTAGAGAGCCTCCGCCTCGGCGACAAGGATGCCGAGTTGGGCCTCTCGCGGTGCACCGATGAGGGAAACCGCGTTTCACACACCAAAATGCCCCTCGCTTACGCTTCGGGTTAATATGCGGGCGGCGATATAATCGTCTCAGTATGAGAAATCCCGCGCGCATCCTGCTGGCGACCCGCGACGAGGGGCGGCAGCGCGCGTGGACCGAAGCCCTCCGTACGGCCCGCTGTCAGGTCGTGACGACCAACGGCGCGCCGGCTGAGGACATCGACGTGCTGGTCATCGATCAGCCGCTCACGGATGCAAACATCGCGATCGATGAAGAGCGGCTGTCGCGTGGCCAGATGGGAATGGTTGCTGTGGGAGTCGGCCTGCCCGCCGACGTGTCGCTCCCCGAGGACCATTCGTCGCGCGAGCTGCGGCTGGCCTGCCTGCTGCTGGCCGAGATCGTGAGGCTGCGGCGGCAGCGCGAGGCCAGCCGGCGGCAGGAAAAGGTGCTCACGCATTTGGCGCTTTCCGATCCGCTGACCGGCCTGCCGAACCGCCGCGCGTGGGAGCAGCAGTTGAACGATCGCTTAGGAGGAGCGGCCGAAGGCAGCGCCTGGTGCATGGCTCTGCTCGACGTCGATCTGTTCCATGAGATCAACGATCGGCAGGGGCACCTCGAGGGCGACAGTTGCCTGCGGCGGATCGCCGACCGGCTGGCGGGCGGCGTCCGGCGAGCGGGCTTTCTGGCGCGGCTGGGCGGTGATGAGTTCGCCGTGCTCCTGGAGGGCATCGCCGCCGACCGGGCCGCGGCCGTGGTCGATTTGATCCGCATCCAGGCCGGAGAAGACGGCGACGCCGCCGCCAACCGTTCCCCGCTGAAGCTCAGCGCGGGCTGGGCCGTGCTCACCGGGCCCGCCAACAAAGCAGCCGCTCAGGACGCACTGGAGCGGGCCGACGCCGCCCTCCGCGAAGCCAAGCAGTCCGGCCGTAACCGCACGCGGCCCGCGAACTCATAGTCGTCCTCACGCTCCGCGTGAGGCCGCATCTCGCGGAGCGAGATGACTACGATGATTGCATCAGCCGGGCGATCTCGCGGCTGTTCTCGTCGCCCTGTTGCTCCAGCGCGGCAATGACCTTGGCCCGCCGATCGGCTGGATGATTCTGGTTGAGCTTCCACTTGCCCTCGATGCGGGCGATCGGAATGCGAAACGCCACGATCTGAGCGGTGAGGCGCTCGACGAATTCGGCGGGTTCGTCGAGCGTCCAGGGCCGCGGCTGCCCTGCTTCGTAGAGCGCGACAGTGCGGCGGAGAATTGCCTCCGCTGCAGTTGCGTCTTCGACGAGTTCCAGCTGGCCGCAGGCATGAACAGCCACATAGTTCCAAGTCGGCACGACCTGTTTGGCTTCGTACCACGTCGGCGAGATATAAGCATGCGGCCCAGAGAAGATCGCCAGCACTTCCTGGCCCGCCGCGTCGCGCCACTGCGGATTGGCGCGGGCCATATGCCCGACCAAGGCAGCAGGCAGGCTCTGGATGCCGTCGGTCCGAGGCCGCTCCAGCAGCAGCGGCAAATGGCTGGCAGTGATTCCGCCGGAGGGGCGTAAGGAAACCAGGGTGGCAAAACTGTACCGCTCGACCGCGGCGTAGAGTGACTCCTGGTCGGGAGCGGCGAAATGGGCCGGAATATACATCGGGAGGCGACCCTGATTGACGCGCGGCGCACAATCCACCACGCTACCGGCCAAACGCCCAACTCCCAAGATGACAGGAGCCAGTTATGCCCTTTTCGCTTGCCCGGACAACGATCTTCGCCTGCGGGTTCGCCCTGCTGGGGGCGGCCTTGGCGACACTGGCCTTGAACGTCACCAGCCCTGCGCTCGCCCAGGATAAAGAGGCTGCTCCGCTGCGGCATATCGTGCTGTTCAAGTTCAAGGCCGACGCCACCAAAGAGCAGGTCCAGGAGATCGTCGCTGGATTCGGCCAGCTCCCGAAAAAGATCGACGGCATCACGGCGTTCGAGTGGGGGACCGACGTCAGCCCCGAGAAACGCAGCGAAGGTTTTACGCACTGCTTCGTCGTTACCTTCAAGGACGCCAAGGCCCGCGACACCTATCTGCCGCACGACGCCCATCAGGCCTTCGTGCGCTTGGCACTGCCCAAGGTAGAGAAGGTTCTGGTCGTCGATTACTTTGCTCAGAAATAGAAACACACGGCTCTACACCCGCTGCCCGAGGTCACCATGCGTTCTCATTTCATTCGCCTGTCGATCGGTCTGGTGCTCGCCCTGTTGTCGCTGCAGCCGGCTTCGGCCGAGGCCCTGCCCGACGGCCGATATCTGTACGTCGTCTGTCCGGGCATCCGCAACTACCTGGAATTCGGCGGCGCGGGCATCCTGGTCTTCGACATCGACCACGGCCACAAGTTTGTCAAGCGAATCGGCACGCCGGCCAGCCGCGAGGAGAAGCCAGACAACATCAAGGGCGTCTGCGCCTGCGCCGCGACGAAGCGGCTCTACTTTACGACGACGAAGAAGCTGTACTGCGTCGATTTGGCCACGGAGCAAACGCTTTGGGAGACGACGCCGCCCAACGGCACGGATCGGATGTCGATTACGCCCGACGGCAAGACGATCTATGTTCCGTCGTTCGAGAAGGACACGTGGAACGTAATCGACGCTGCGGACGGCAAGCTGATTACGTCGATCGAGACCAAGAGCGGCGCGCACAACACGGTCGTCAGCCGCGACGGTTCGCGGATGTACTTGGGCGGCCTGAAGTCGCCGCTGCTTTTCGTCGCGGACACCAAGACGCACGATATCGTGCAGAAGGCCGGCCCGTTTGCCGGCTCGATTCGCCCCTTCACTGTCAACGCGGCGAAGACGCGGGCCTACATCTGCGTCAACGACTGCCTGGGCTTTGAAATCGGCGATCTGACGAGCGGCCAAAAGTTGCATCGCGTGGAAGTCGCCGGTGTGAAGCCCGGCATGGTCAAGCGCCACGGCTGCCCCAGCCACGGCATCGGACTGACGCCCGATGAAAAGGAAGTCTGGGTCGTCGATGCCGCCAACCAGCAGGTCCACGTCTTCGACAACAGCGTCGAACCGCCGAAGCAGAAGGAGAGCATTTCGCTCCGCGAGCAGCCCGGCTGGATCACTTTCAGCCTGGACGGCAAACTGGCATATCCGTCGACCGGCGAAGTCATCGACACGGCCACCAAGAAGATTGTCACCGCGCTGGCCGACGAGAAAGGCGGCCAGGTCCACAGCGAGAAGATGGTCGAAATCCAATGGCGCGGCGGCCAGCCCGTGGCTAGCGGCGACCAGTTCGGCGTGGGCCGGGCGAAGTAGGTCCCTTCTGCCGGAAGGGACCTTAGGGAAGCGCAGCGATCTGGCCGCTCCCAGGTCCCGCCCGGCAGGCGAGACCTACCGAGCGAGCAACCGGGCCAGCGCGACCGCGCCGCGCACCGGCTCTTCGACTTTGACGCAGCGAGCCGGCTGGGACTCACCCGAGTGCGTGTGGGCCCACAGCGTGAAAAGGAACTGCTCCAGATAATTGAGCTGGTTCAGCAGTACGCCGCCAGAGATCGCCAGCATGTAGCCTTGCGGCGGCAGTTTCAGCTCCGTTGCAACCGTCGTGACCATCGCCGCCAGTTCGCCCGCGGCGTCGGCGACGATTCGCTGGGCGACCTCGTCGGTGCTGCGATATTCGAAAACGACGCTCGCCAGGCCCGCCAGCCGCTCCCGCGTCATCTCGGGCGAATAGACCTTGCCGATGAGCTCCGGCGCCGTAGCAGCGCCCAGCTCGCGCAGGAAAGCCGGCAGCAGGCCTGTGGTCGGCCCGCGGCCGTCGGCGGCCCGCATCGCCGCTCGCAGTCCCGCCAGGGCGATGGCATATCCGCTCCCCTCGTCGCCGAGCAAATAGCCCCAGCCGCCACAGCGGGTCGTTTCGCCCGCCTGATTGCGGCCCCAGGCCAGCGATCCGGTGCCAGCGATCAGCGCCACACCGCAATTCTCCGGCGAAGCGGCGGCCAGGATTAGCTCGGCGTCCCCGCAGACGCGGACTTTTTTCGCGATTCTGCGGCCCAGCGCCCAGTCGGCGATCAGCTGCTGCTCGACCTCCCGGCCAGCGCCAGCCAGCCCGAAACAGGCGGCGGCAACCGCCTGTCGAGACAGTTTTGCATCGTCAAACGCCGCCGCGACGGCTGCCGCGATGTTGGCCTGCGCCACCTCGAACCCCGCCGCCCGCGGATTACCCGGCCCGGCCTGCCCGCGGCCGAGAATCGTGTCGTCCACGAGCGATGCCAGCCAGGCCGCGGTCTTTGTTCCGCCGCCATCGACGCCGATAACGAATTCCTGGTGCTCAGCCATGCGTCGGCGACTCGAGAGCAATCCGCAACTGCCCGCCGGCGCGCCGCAGCATCTCGCGGGCGGCCTCGGCCGGAATTCCGTGCCGGTGGGCGACGACGGCCGTCTTCAGCTCGCCGCCACAACTGCCGAGCAACGATTCAGCGGTCTCTTCGCTCACGCCGGTCAGCATCGCCACCATTCGCCGCGTGCGAGCGACGAGCTTCGTGTTGGTCGCCTTCAGATCGACCATCAAGTTGCCGTACGTCTTGCCGAGCAGGACCATCGCCCCGGTCGTGAGCATGTTGAGCACCAGCTTTGTCGCCGTGCCGGCCTTCAGCCGCGTCGAGCCGCTGATGACCTCCGGTCCGACGACCGGCGTAATCATCAGGTCGGCGAATTCGGCCAGCGCGGAGCCGTCGTTGCAGGCCAGACCGATCGCCGCCGCCTCGACTTCTCGGGCATACTTGAGGCCGCCAATGACGTACGGTGTGCGCCCGCTTGTTGCGATGCCCACGAGCACGTCGCCACGGCTGAATTGAATCTGCCGCAAGTCGCTGACGGCGTATTCCGGATGATCCTCGGCGCCTTCAACGGCGCGGGTCAAGGCCGTGTAACCGCCGGCAATCAGCCCGACGACCATCTCCGGCGGCGTGCTGAACGTCGGCGGGCACTCCGTCGCGTCGAGCACGCCCAGCCGGCCCGAAGTGCCCGCGCCGATGTATATCAGCCGGCCGCCGGCCCGCAGCCGCTCGGCGATGATCTCGATCGCCCGGGCAATCGGTTCCGCCTCTCGGCCGACCGCCTCCGCGACGCGGGCGTCCTCGGCGTTCATCAGCCGGGCGATTTCCAGGGCTGAGAGCGTATCGATCCGCTCCGAGGCCGGATTGCGGGCTTCCGTCGTCAAGCGGGACATGCCTTTGCGCTCGTACCTGTGTATTCTGGGACGGCATTCATTGTCATTGGTCACTTGTCATTTGTCACTTGTTACTCGAAGTCGATCGAATGGCCAATCTCGGCTGGCTCGACATCCTGGTGCTGGTGGCCTATTTCGCGACGGCGGTGGCGGTGGGCCTGCTCGTCAGCGGGCGGAGCAAGAGCGTCGAGGCGTTCCTGCTCGGCGACCGCAACTTGCCGTGGTGGGCGATTCTTGGCTCCATTGTCGCCACCGAAACGAGCGGTGTGACGGTGCTCAGCGTGCCGGGACACGGCTATGGGCAGGTTGCCTTCAAATTCTTGCAAATCGCACTTGGCTACGTCATCGGCCGGGCGATCATTGTCTATGTCCTGTTTCCGCTCTACTTTCGCGGCCAATTGCTGACGGCCTACGAAGTACTCAACCAGCGGTTCGGCGGTTTGACGCGGCAGGCCGCATCGCTGCTGTTCCTTATCGCCCGCAACCTGGGCGACGGCCTGCGGCTGTATCTCGTGGCAATCGTGCTGCAAAAGCTCGCCGGCATCCCACTCTGGCTCAGCGTCGTCGTGATGGGCGTCATCTCGACGGTCTATACGTTTGTCGGGGGCATGCGGTCGGTCATCTGGAACGATTGCATCCAGGTGGGCGTGTACGTGCTGGGCGGGATCGTGGCCGTGTTCGTCATCGCCGGGCAGATCTCGGGCGGCTTCAGCGAGATCGCCCGCTTCGCCGCTGAGACCGACAAATGGCAGGTGCTCGACGTGCGTTGGTCGCTCACCGAGCCCTACACATTCTGGGCCAGCCTGATCGGCGGCGCGGTATTGACGATCGGCACGCACGGCACCGACCATTCGATGGTGCAGCGCTATCTCAGCGCGCGAAGTCAGCGCGACGCCGGCTGGGCCTTGCTGGTCAGCGGCCTGGTCGTGTTCGTGCAGTTCGGCCTGTTTCTGTTCATCGGCATCGAGCTGGCCTGCTTCTTCGGCCAGCACCCGCTGCCCGCTGGCGTCAAGCTTAAGCCGGACGAAGTCTTTGCCCACTTCATCGTAAACCACTATCCGCGAAACACCGGCCTGATCGGCCTGATGCTGGCCGCGATCCTGGCGTCCAACCTGTCCAGCTCGCTCAGCGCCTCAGCGGCGGCGGTGGTCAACGACTTTTACCTTCCCTGGCACAAGACCCCGCCGGAGTCTGGCTATGTGCTGGCGCTGACCCGCGGGCTGACCGCGGTGTTCGGCCTGCTGCAGATCGGGCTCGGCATTTTGGCGCAGCGGGTTTCGACTTCGGGCAACACCGTCGTGGACAGCGCCCTGGCGATCGCCAGCTTCGTTTTCGGGTTGCTTCTGGGAGTCTTCGCCTTGGGCGCGCTCACCCGCCGCGCCTCCCAGGCCGGCGCGCTGGCCGGTGCGGGATTCGCTCTTGCTTTGCTGTTATTCTTGCAGTTCGGCTTGCCGGCGCTCACGGCGACCGACAAGCTCCCGACCGGCATTAAGATCGCATTTCCCTGGCTCTCCGTCATCGGCTCTGGCACAACGTTCATGGTCGGCTATGTAACCTCGCTCATCGCCCCTCAAGGAACCAAAGCGTGAACTTGCCGCTTGCCTTTTCGCGCCTCTTTCTGCTTCTAGTGGTGATCCTGGCGCAGGCCGGAAAAATCACGGCTGCCGGGCTGCCCCGCGCCACGCCGGAAGAGGTCGGCATGGACAGCGGGCAGCTCGCCCGGATCGATGCGCTCGTGGCTCAGGGGCTGGCCGAGAAGCGGATGCCCGGCTGCGTGGTCTGCGTTGGCCGCCACGGCAAGATCGTGCTGCTCAAGGCCTACGGCAACAAGCAACTGAAGCCGAGCGAAGTGCCAATGACGACGGACACGGTCTTCGACATGGCCTCAATCACCAAGCCCACGGCGACGGCCACGAGCATCATGCTGCTCGTCGAACGCGGCCAGCTGAAGCTCGGCCAGCGCGTCGCCGACCTGATCCCGGAATTCGCGGCGAACGAAAAAGGCGAGATCACGATTTTCGATCTGTTGACCCACCAGAGCGGCCTTTTGCCCGACAACGCCCTGGCCGACTATCAGGACGGCCGCGAGGAAGCGCTGAAGAAGATCTGCGCACTCAAGCTGCAAGCGCCGCTGGGCACGCGGTTCATCTACTCCGACGTGAATTTCATCTTGCTGGGCGAAATCGTCCGCCTGGCCAGCGGCAAGTCGGTCCACGAATTCTCGCGGGAGAACGTCTTTCAGCCGCTGGGGATGAAAGAGACCGGCTATTTGCCGGCGGATGAGCTGCGCAAGCGGGCCGCGCCGACGGAGGAGCGCGACGGCCGTTGGATGCAGGGCGAAGTGCACGACCCGCGGGCGTTCAAGCTGGATGGCGTCGCCGGACATGCCGGGCTGTTCTCGACGGCGGAGGACCTGGCGATCTACGCCCAGATGATGCTCGGCCGCGGCGAATACGGCGGCGTGCGAATTCTGTCGCCGCTTACCGTCGCTGCCATGACCCGCGGTTACCGCCTGGCGGCCGGCTCGCGGAGCACGATGGAGGGCGTTCCCGCCAATCCGCCGGCCTATTTCCGCGGCCTGGGGTGGGACAAGCGCACCGGTTACTCGATCAATCGCGGAGAGTTGCTTTCCGACGCGGCCTTCGGCCACGGCGGCTTCACCGGCACGGTGCTCTGGATCGACCCGGAGTTGGACCTGTTCTTCATCTTCCTCAGCAACCGCGTGCATCCCGACGGCAAGGGGCTGGTGAATCCGCTCGCCGGTCGCATCGCCACGGTCGCCGCCGCGGCAATTCGCGACGTGGAAAAACGCCCAGCCGCCGGAACGGTCCTGACCGGCATCGATGTGCTGAAGCGCGATGGCTTCAAGCAGCTGGCTGGCCGAAGGCTCGGCCTGATTACCAATCACACCGGCAAGAGCCGCGAAGGCGAAACCACGGTCAAGCTGCTCCACGAGGCGCAGAATGTCGAGCTAACGGCGCTGTTCAGCCCGGAACACGGCTTCGAGGGCAAGCTCGACGTCAGCAAAATCGGCGACACGCGCGACGCCGCCACCGGCTTGAAAGTCT
>DASRJB010000824.1:0-2392 GCA_035649715.1 Pirellulaceae bacterium | reverse complement strand
TCCTGTCTGCCTCCTGTCCGGGTTATTCATCGCTCCCGCACGTTTTTGGGCCAGATTTTGAGGATCACGCTTTTGCCGTCCGCGCCGGGCATGGCATACTCGGCGGCGGTCTTGATTTGCAATTGGTTCACCAGGCCGCGGCGCTTGGCTTCGTTCAGCTCCTCGGGCCACTTGGGGCCTTTGACGACGAGCATCCGCCGGAACGAACGCCAGTGCGATTTGAACGTCGCCAGCAGCTTCCAGAGCGGACCGACGGCGCGGATCACCAGGGCGTCGTAGCGGCCGTCCTCGACCAGCTCTTCGGCCCGGACCGCGTGGGCTTCGATCGGCAGGCCGAGCTGCTCGGAGATCTCGGCCACGACGCGGACCTTTTTGGCCACGCTGTCGCACAGCGTGACCTTCAAGTCCGGCCGCAAGATCGCCAGCGGAAGTCCAGGCACGCCCCCGCCCGTGCCCACGTCGAGCACTTCTTCGCCCGGCTTCAAATGCGCCGCCAGCTGCAGCGTGTCGGCGATGTCGCGGCCGGCGAACTTGTCGTAGTCCGTGTGCCGCGTGAGGTTGATCTTCGTGTTCCAGTCCCACAGCAGCCGGGCGTAGCGGTCGAGCAGTTCGATCTGCGGCGGCTCGAGCGCGAGGCCGTGGCGGACAAGAGCCGCGGAGAGCGTGTCGGACGCGGCGGTGGTCGCCGGCTGGGAGGAATCCGAATTCATGCGGCGATTGTACTCTGGTGGGCCGATTGCAAATTGCAAAATGAGAATTGCAAATTGCAAATTGACGCCACGCCGTAGGAGCCTTCACACCTTTCAATTTGCAATTTGCCTTTTGCACTTATCAATTTGCAATTCCTGCCGGCCGCCGACTCCGCTTGCCGCGGTTTGCGGCGCAGCGGTACGATGAGCGAATTCACGGGAAATGACGACTGGGAGCACGCCCATGGCCGCCGACGACATTCTCCTCGACACCGAGGATCGCATGGACAAGGCGATCCAGCACCTCAAGACCAGCCTGGCCGGCATCCGCACCGGGCGGGCCAATCCGGGCCTCGTCGATTCGCTGAAGGTCGAGGTGTACGGCTCGCAGACGCCGATGAAGAGCCTGGCCAGCGTCGGCGCGCCGGAGCCGCAGCAGATTCTGGTACGCCCGTACGACCCCGGCACCATCAAGGAGATCGAGCGGGCGATCATCAACAGCGGCCTGGGCTTCGCCCCGCAGAACGACGGCCGCGTGATCCGCATCAACGTGCCCCCGCTGACGACCGACACCCGCAAGAAGCTCGTGGCCCGGATTAAGGAGCTGACCGAGGAGGCCAAGGTCAGCGTCCGCAACGTCCGCCGCGACGGCAACAAGGCCGCCGAGCAGGGCGAGAAAGACGGCGACCTGACCGAGGACGAGCGGGATAAGTGCAAAGACGACATCCAGGAATTGACGAAGAAGTATGAAGGCCTCGCCGCCGACATGGCCAAGAAGCGGGAAGACGAAGTCATGGAAGGGTAGGGCCAGGAGTCGGGAGTCAGGAGCCAGGGGTCAGGAGGCGACAGATGCGATCGGTTTTCTTGCTCACGGCGGCCTTCGTGTTTTCCATTTCCTCCATTCACGCCGCTGAGCCGACGCCGGCTCAGAAGCTGATCGCTGCGCCGCGGGTGCTGATCTCGGCCCACCGCGGCAATTCGAGCGTGGCGCCCGAAAACACGCTGCCGGCGTTTCAGTCGGCGCTCGACGCCCAGGCCGACCTGGTCGAGCTCGACTACTTCCATTCGGCCGACGGCGTGCCCGTCGTGATCCACGACGAAATCCTGGACCGCACGACCGACGCCGAGGCCGTCCTCGGCCAGCCCAAGCTCCTCATCGGCGACCTCCGGCTGGCGGACATCCAGAAGCTCGACGTCGGCTCCTGGTTCAGCGACAAGTTCGCCAAAACCAGGCTTCCCACGCTGGCCGAGTCGCTCGACCTGATCCAGACAAAGTCGGTTACGCTGATCGAACGCAAGGCGGGCGACGCCAAGACGCTCGTCAAGCTGCTCGAAGACAAAAAGCTGCTCGATCAGGTCGTCGTGCAGGCCTTCGACTGGCACTTCGTCGCCGAGTGCCGGCACCTCGCGCCGCGCCTGGCACTGGGCACGCTGAGCAGCAAGCCGCCGAGCATCGAGCAGCTGCAGGGCGCTGCCGCCACCGGCGCCGACCTCATCGTCTGGAACCACGAAAAGATCGGCCCCACGCAAATCAAGCAGATCCACGCCCTCGGCAAAAAGGCCTGGGTCTACACCGTCGATGACCCAGACCGCGCCGCCGCCCTCATCGCCGCCGGCATCGACGGCATCATCACGAACAAGCCGGCCGAGATGCGGAAGCTGCGAGCCTCCGCCCCCAGCCCTAGCCCCCAGCCCTAGCCCTC
>DASRJB010000823.1:0-10651 GCA_035649715.1 Pirellulaceae bacterium | reverse complement strand
AAGACAGCAATGGCAGCAAAGAAGGCAGACGCAGACAGATCACGCGGCGAGGACGAACAGAAGTCAACGAAGGAAACCAAGGGAGGCCGGAAATGCACCAGGCGTCAGCACGAAGACGCTTCACTGCATAACTTGCATATGCATGCGGGGCAGCTCTCGCCCTAAGTAATGTCCGCAGCGAGGCTTATGACCGAATGGCGACTCCAGGAAAAGATGGAATTATGCAGCATAACCGGTCGCGGAAGTCGCGGCCGACTTTGCTTCCTTTGCTGCCTTCTGTTCCAATCCGAAATACGATGAGCCGCATGGAAAGAGAGCGACTGCTGCTGAACCCGGCGCTGATCGGTGTGCTGCTGTTGGGCATGTTGGCGGCGGCTTACATCAGCGGCTACACGCTCCGCTGCCGAGTCGTGACGGTGATGCGTATGCCCAGCGGGCCGGCGACGGTCCGCACGTATCCGTCGTGGCTGGAGGCCCAGGTATATTCGCCGGGAGGATACGTCGAGTCGCTGGCAACGGGCCAAGTGGTGTATGTGGGGCATCGTTGACGCGGCGCGCCGACGCAGGCTGCGTCGGCTACGAGGCGCAACAACTTGATTGACGCCGCCCTGCGGGCTCGCCAACAATAGACAAATCGTCGTAGCCGCGACGAATGGAGTTCACTGCGATGACCATTTCCCGCCGCTCGCTCTTGGCCGCCGCTCCGGCGGCTGCGCTGCCGCTGGTGCTGCCGCGCATTCTTTCGGCCCAGGAGCCGCCGAAGCCGGCCGAATCGAAGCCTGCCGAGACGAAGCCCTGGCAGGAGTTCACGCCGCAGAGCGACCGGGCCGTGCAGCGGGGGAACGAGTTCCTGATGAAGACGCTGGGCCGCAACGGCGGCTGCGGGGTCGATATTGGCCAGCCCGACGACATCGGCTGCACGGCGATGGCCGCCCTGGCGCTGATGGCCCAAGGGAACACGCCGGTCGAAGGTCCGCACAGCCGCGAGGTGCAGCGGATCCTGACCTACATGCTGCAGAAGACGGAGAACATGCCGGCGGACGACATCACGTCGCAGATGGGGACGCAGCTGCAGAACAAGATCGGCCGGCACGCCCACAGCTTTTTCGCGGCGACGTTTCTGGCCGAAGTGATCGGCGAAGGCTGGGACACCGAGCCGGTGCGGACGGGCCTGCGGCGGGTGGTGACGGCGATCGTCGGCTCGCAGACGGCCCAGGGGCACTGGGGCGACCAGTCGTGGGCGCCGATGCTGGGCACGGTGATGGGCTGGGTCTCGCTGCGGGCCTCGCACTTTGCCGGGATGAAGGTCGGCGGCTCGTCCGACCTGACGGCAAAATACCTGGTGCAGCAGATGCAGACGCAGCTGGCCCAGCACCAGGGGAGCTGGATGCACACGCTCTACAAGAACGCGACGGGCATCCGCGTGCTCTATGCCCTGGGCATGGACAGCGAGCCGATCGCCAAGAAAGCCCTGGAAGACGTGAAGCAACTCGTCAACAAGGACAACACCGCGTTTTCGCAGGCCGGCGGCGAGGAATACCTGGCGTTCCACCTGATCACCGAGACGATGCTGCAGAAGGGCGGCGACGACTGGGCCACCTGGTTCCCCTCGATGCGCGACAAGATCATCGGCGTGCAGAACGCCGACGGCAGCTGGACCGGCCACCACTGCATCACCAGCCGCACGTTCTGCACCGCCGCGGCGATCCTGGTGCTGACCGCACCGAACCGGTATTTGCCGATCTCGCAGGCCTGATCAAAGCCGCGACCAGTGGTCGCGGTCTGGGTGGCTGTGCGCCGCGCAGCGTGCCACAACCAAGCCAGCAGCTATTGAGCCGCGGATGAACGCGGATGACGCGGATGAAGGACGAGTCAGAGGCATCCATCACGAAAGGGCTCGCCTGGCTCGTCGCCCAGCAGGCAGCCGACGGCGGCTGGCATTCGAAGGCCTACGGCCAGCTGAAGGACGGCGCTTCGGTGACCGCGCTGGCGGTGCATGCCATCAGCCACGCCCGTGAGAAGGACAAGCTGACCCTGGAAGAGAGCGCTGCCGTAACGAAGGGATTCGATTTCCTCCGCCGCGGCCTGGCCAAGCGTGGGACGATCGCCAGCCCCGACGGCTCGCTTGACTTTCCAACGTATGCGGCGGCGCTGTGGCTGGAGGCGACGCTGCGAATGGCCCGCAACGACGAGCGGGCGAAAGTGATCGACTATCTCGTGCAAGCACAGGTGGCCGAGCCGCGCGGGTTCGAAAGCAGCTCTGCCAGCTACGGCGGCTGGGACTTCCTCGGCCCGGCCGACGCGCAGGGCATTACGACGGGGACGAACGTTTCGGTAACTTGCTTTGTGCTCGAGGCGCTGGCCGCCGAGCAGGCGAGCGGTGGGCGTAAGCCCACTGAGGCAATGGAAACCGCGCTGGTCCGTGGAAAGGCCTACGCCCTGCGCTGCCAGCAGCCGGATGGCGGCTTCGCGTTCACCTGCGAGCCGGCGTCGCTGAACAACAAGGCGGCGTTCCTCGATGAGAAACTCACGCAGCCGCGATCCTATGGGTCGGCGACGTGCGACGGCATCCGGGCGCTCGTCGCCTGCGGAATGAAAGCTGCGGACGAACCGGTCGCCAAGGCGCTGGCCTGGCTGGTGAAGCGCACCGGGCTGGAAGTCGTGCCGGGTTTCGAGACGCTGCCGCCCGAGGCCGGCTGGCAGCGCGGGCTGCGCTACTATTACTACGCGTCGCTGGCCCGCGCCCTCGCGCACTTCGCCGCCTCCGACCGCGAAGTCCGCCGCGCGGCGCTGGCGAAACACATCGTCTCGCTCCAGAAGAGCGACGGCTCCTGGCAGAACGAATCGGACCGCATGCGCGAGAACGATCCGCTGATCGCCACGCCGCTGGCGCTTCTCGCGCTGGCTGCCGCCGGTGCCGTTGACCCGAGCTAAGCTGGATTTTCCGTGGCCCAGACCGATCGACAACTCATCACCGCCTGGTGGTCCGCTGCCTGGACCGACGGCCTGTGGGCCGCCGCGTGGTCGAAGTCGATTGACGGTCTGACTGCCGAGCAGGCCGCCTGGAAGCCGCCCGGCGTCGCCGGCCAGCGGCACTCGATCTGGCAACTGGTCTTGCACCTGATCTTCTGGCGCGAGAGCTGGCTCCGCCGGCTGGCGACCGGCCAGAAGCCGACTCCCGATGAAACCGCCCGGCTGAATTTTCCCGAAATCGCCGACCGATCGGAAGCCGCCTGGGCCGAGGCCCGCCGCCGGCTGGCCGACACGCAGCAGCAGATCGCAGCGGCGCTGGCCAGCGTCAATCCGGACGCAGATCTGCTCATGCACTTTCTGCCGCACGACTGCTACCACTTCGGCCAGATCAACTACCTGCGCGCGATGCAGGGTCTGCCGCCCATCGAGTGACCAGCGGCTCAGCGGGCGTTCATGTCGATGTAGGTGTAGCTGCCGCGGTTTTCGGCGGCGAGCCGAGCCAGGAAGTTCTCGGACGATTCCTGCTTGCCGCGGCCGAAGTGCAGACAGTGAATGCTCGTGCGGCCGCGCGTGGCCTCGCGGACGACGTGCAGGTCGGCGGGCTTCATGACTGGGTCGCCGGCGTCGGTGAGCAGGAAGATGACTTCGGGCCGCAACCGCAAAGCAGCCAGCAGGCCGCGGGTGTGCTCGGTTTGGCCGTACGCGGCGATATCTTCGACGAACTTGACCAGCCGCCGCTTGTTATCGTCGGTCGCCGGGATCAGGCCGCCCTCCGTGAAATAGACGGCCTGTTGGTTGTAGGCCACGACCTGAAAGGTCTGCTGCTCGGTGAGCTGACCGAGACGGGCCTTCAGTTCGGAGGATGCCGCCTGAATTGCCCCCAAACCGCCGCCGCCCATGCTTTGCGAGCGATCGATGACGAACACGAACGAGCGGCCCTCGGCAGCCGCCGAGCCGAACAGCGACAGCTGCGCCGTCGGCCCGGTGGGCACGACTTCGCGCGGAATCGCCGCATCGGCGGCGAGGATTTCGGCGTCGCCCAGTTCGGGGAGGATGCTGACTCGCTTGGCCGGCCCGCCCGGCGCGGCCACGCCGACCAGGTCGTCGGCTGGCGGCAATCCGCCCGGCAATTGCGGCAGCGAGACGCCCGGGAGCACCGGCGGCAGGCCCGAAGGAATCGCGGCGCCGAGCGTCGATCCATTGGGAGCATTGGCCGATCCCTCAGCGGCAGGAGGCGACTGGGGCGGAGCGGGCTTCTCCTCCGCGAAGTACTCCACTTGCCTGGCAATCGGCTCAGCGACCAGGGCTGCTACTGGACGCTCGACTTTCGCGCCATCCGCCCCGGGCCGCCCGAACTTGATGAAAATGGCCCCCAGGGTCAGCAGAAACAGGTGCACCGCGATCGCGATCAACCAGATCGGCAGCGGCAGCAGCCAAACGGCCCGGTCGCGGTCCTTTTTCCCCTCGCGCTGTTCCATGTTCCCTCGCGCTGCCTCGTGTTTCCCTCGCTCCGCCCCAGGCGACCATTATCGATTCCCGCCTGGGCCGCAGGCAAGCTGCGGCTTCGTTACAACTGCTGGCAATGGCCGGCAGTTGATTTAGAATGTACGGCGACTTCCAGGGGAAACGGAGGAGGCTTGCTACTGCGCCCACCTGCGACCGCTTCCGCTCCTCCACCAGAGCTGAACTTTCCCGGGCTGCCAGGCGACAAACGGCAGGCAGGCTTTGCGCGCCGGCCGGCAGAACCAGCCTGCATTCCCTTTCGTCTAGTTCATCAGCATCAGGCACATTGCGTCAGGAATTACCAATGATTGGCACCGTTCAACCGAGTTCCGACGACCTCCAGGCCTTGGAGAACCTCAAGAGCGCGTACGCGTCGGTCCGCAAGGAGCTGGCGAAGGTCATCGTCGGGCAGGACGAGGTGATCGACCAGCTCCTGATCGCGATCTTCGCCCAGGGGCACTGCCTGCTCGAAGGCGTGCCGGGCCTGGCCAAGACGCTGATGGTCAGCACGCTGGCCCGCTCGCTCAAGCTCCAGTTCAGCCGCATTCAGTTCACGCCCGACCTGATGCCATCGGATATCACCGGCACGGAAGTCATTCAAGAGAACCGTTCGACGGGCGGCCGCGAATTCAAGTTCCTGAGCGGGCCGGTGTTCGCCAACATCATCCTGGCGGACGAAGTGAACCGCACGCCGCCCAAGACGCAAGCGGCTCTGCTGGAGTCAATGCAAGAGCGGCAGGTGACGATTGGCGGAGTGCGGCACCCGCTGCCTTCGCCGTTCTTCGTGCTGGCGACGCAGAACCCGATCGAGCAGGAAGGCACCTACCCGCTGCCCGAAGCCCAGCAAGACCGCTTCATGTTTAAGGTCTTCGTAAAATACCCCAGCTACGAGGAGGAGTTCCGCATCGCCGAGACGACGACCTCCGAATTGCACGCAGCCGTCAGCGACGTGCTCACCGGCGATGACATCCTGCGGCTGCAGCAAATGGTCCGCCGCGTGCCGGTCGCGCCGTTCGTCACGCACTACGCCCTGCGGCTGGTGCGGGCGACGCGCGTCCACGAAGGGGATGTGCCGGGCTTCATGCGCGACTGGGTGAGCTGGGGTGCGGGCCCCCGCGGCGTGCAGTACCTGCTGCTGGGCGGCAAGGCGCGAGCGATGCTCGCCGGCCGGTTCTTCGTCACCACCGACGACATCCGGTCGATCGCGCAGCCCGTCCTGCGGCATCGCGTGATCACGAACTTCAACGCCGAATCGAGCGGCATCACGCCCGACAAAGTCATCGATCGCCTGCTCGCCGAAATCCCCGAACGGCGTCCCGGCGACGAAGTCGCGCCTGAATTGAAACGGGCCTTCGCATGAGAGTGGTTAGGGTTCAGGGTTCAGCATGAGACAACGATGCCGACCTGAACCCTGAACCCCGAGCCCTGAACCCTATGGCTTTACCGCAATACCTCGACCCAAAAACGCTGGACCGCATCAAGCGGCTGGATGTCCGCGCGCGGCTGGTGGTCGAGGGTTTCATCACGGGCCAGCACCGCAGCCCTTACCACGGCTTCGCCGTCGAGTTCGCCACGCACCGCGAGTATTCCCCCGGCGACGACACGCGGCACATCGACTGGAAGGTCTGGTCGCGGTCGGATCGGCTCTACATCAAGGAATACGAGGAAGAGACCAACCTCAAGTGCACCATCCTGCTCGACGCCAGCAAGTCGATGCGGTACGGCGAAGGCTGGCGGAAGTACGACTATGCGGCGACGGCGGCGGCGAGCCTGGCGTATCTCTTGCAGCAGCAGCAGGACGCCGTCGGGCTGGTCACATTCACGACGAAAGTCCAGAAAAACTTGCCGGCCAGCTCGCATCCGAACCATTTGAAGCTGCTGTTTCATGAGCTGGAGCAGACAACGCCGGACGACAAGACGGACGTGGCCCAGGTCTTTCCCGAATTGGCCCGGCAAATCCGCCGCCGCGGGATGATCGTGCTCTTGTCGGACCTGTTCCTGCCGATCTCGACGCTGGCCGAATCGCTGAAGCAATTTCGCCTGCGGCGGCACGAGGTCATCGTCTTCCAGGTGATGCACGACGACGAGCTGACGTTCCCGTTCCAGGACAACACGCTCTTCCGCGGACTGGAGGAGCCGATCCAGCTGCACACCGAGCCGCGGGCCCTGCGGCGCGGCTACCTGGACGCGGTCGAGCGGTTCCTGGGAGACGTGCGCAAGACCTGCGCCAGCGCCGGCGTCGATTACGTGCTGATGAACATGAAGGAGCCGCTCGACGCGGTCCTCGGCAGCTACCTCACCTTCCGGCAAAAGATTCGCCGGACGGCCAGACACCACTGACAACCGTAGAGCGAGCGTCCTCGCTTGCTCATGCCTCCAACCGAAATGACGATGAACAAGCGAGGACGCTTGTTCTACGAATATGCCCCTCATTGCTCAGATCGAATCGCTCGCCAGCTGGCTGGTCAATCCCTGGCTGTTCGTAGCCGGAGCGGCGGCGATCTTGATTCCGATCCTGATCCACCTCTTGAACAAGCGGAAGTTCAAGATTGTCGATTGGGCGGCGATGGAGTTCCTGCTCGACGCCGACAAGAAGAACCGCCGCCGCATCCGCCTCGAAAATCTGATCCTGCTGCTCCTGCGGTGCCTGGCGGTCTTCCTGATCGGCATGCTGCTGGCCCGGCCGTTCATTCCGACCAGCGTCACCGCGGGTCTGCTCAACGCCGCCCAGTTCGAGCGGATCGTCCTGCTCGACGACTCGCTCAGCATGCAGGCCCGCCTGGGCAACGAGGCCGCGTTCGAAGTCGCCCGCAAGCGGCTGTCGGATCTCGCGGGTTCTTTGGCCCAGGATCAGGCCGACAATTCCTTTACGCTGCTCCTCACCTCGCAGCCCGACCGCCCGCTGTTTAGCGCCACGCACCTCGGCACGGACAACGTCAGCGACATTCAGGCGTCGATCGAGAAGCTCGAACCCGGCGACGGCACCGCGCGGCTCGACGCCTCGCTGGCCGAGCTCGAGCAGTACCTGGCGTCGCAGCCCCCGAACATCAATCGCGTGGTCTACGTGCTCAGCGACCTGCGGCGGCGGGACTGGAAAGAAGGCGACGCCAACCCCGAAGCGCCGCTCAAGATCCTGGGCCGTGTCGCAAAGCTCGTGCAGGGCTGCTTCCTGATCGATGCGGGCGAAGACGAAGACCGCAATCTCACCGTCAGCGAGATCCGCCCCGAAGGCACGCTGGTCCAAGGCGTGCAGTCGCGGTTCGACGTTGCCGTGACCAACAACGGCACGACTGCCGCCAGCGATATTCGCGTCAAGCTCAGCGCCGGCGACTCGCTGCCGGTGGAAACGACGATCGACCAGCTCGCCCCGGGCCAGACGACCTCGGTCCGCTTCAACTTCACCTTCTCGGGCGACGAGGAGGCCGAGAGCGCCGAGCGGCCGCTGCCGCCGCGGCAAGTGAAGGTCGAATTGACCACGGCCCAGCAAGGCGCCGACGACCGGCTGCCGGCCGACAGCGTGGCCTATTTTCCAGCCCGCCTGGTCCGCGGCATTCCGACGCTGATCATCGACGGCGATCCAAGCGCCGACTTCGGCAAGGCCGAGTCGTTCTATCTCCGGCGGGCCCTGGCGCCCATCGGCCCGGTGCCGTCGGGCGTGGCGGCGACGATCGTCACCGAGAACGAGCTGGAATCGCTGGCCCTCGATAAGTTCCAGGTCATTTTCCTGCTCAACAACTATCGCCTCGGCGACAAGACCGCCGAGAACATCCAGCGGCTGGAAAAGTGGGTCGAAGGCGGCGGGGGCCTGGTGCTCATGCCCGGCGACCAGATCGACGAGCAGTTCTTCAACGATCAGTACTGGCGGTCCGGCGCCGGCCTGTCGCCGGTCAAGCTCGAAAACATTCGCGGCGACGAGAGCGAGAAAACGTGGGCCAGCCTCAAGGTGGAAGACGCCAGCCACGAAGCCCTCAAGCAGTTCGCCGGCCAGAACAACCCGCTCCTCGAAAGCGTGAAGGTCTTTCGCTGGTGGGGCGCGAGCGTGAAGAAGGAGCAGCTCGGCAAAGAGGTCTCGATCGTCGCCAAGCTCAACGACCTCGAGGACTCGCCGGCGATCGTCGAGAAGCCGCTCGGCAAGGGCCGCGTCGTCGCCTTCACGATCCCCGCCGACGCCGACTGGCACAACTGGACCAGCGACCCCAGCTATCTGCTCGTCGTGCAGGATTTTGTCCGGTACCTGGCGGCCGATCGCGGCAGCAAAGGCCTGGTAACCGTCGGGCAGCCGCTGGAGCAGTGGATCGACCTGACGCAGTACGAGCTCGACGCGCCGCTGGTCGGCCCGAAGGAGCTGAAGGCCAACGTCCAGGCCGCGCCGCCCGCAGGGCCCGGCGCAGACCAGCAGACGATCTGGCGGATGGAGTTTCCGGCCGCGGCGTCGCAGGGTTTCTATGAGCTGAAGCTGGCCCGCCGCGACGGAGCGTCCGACAGCGTACTGTTCGCCGCCAATATCGATCCGCCCGAAGGGGACCTGAAGCGGGCGGATCGCGAAACGATGCAGAAGGAGCTGGCCGGCACGAACGTCGAGATCGTCTCGGCGAAGGCGGCCCAGTCGCTGGCCGACGCCAGCACGCAAACGGAAATCTGGTGGTATTTGCTGTGGGGCGTGGTCGCAGTGCTGGCCGGCGAGCAGCTGCTGGGGTGGTTTTTCGGCCGCAGCCGAACATAGACTGAATGTCTGGGTTTCAGGAAAATCACGGAGGCTTGCCGATGCGCCGCACGTCGCCCAATGGCCGACATTGGACGCTGATGGTCCTGGCCCCGCTCGCGCTGCTGCTGTTCGGCGGCGACGCGGGTCAGGCACAGCTCAAGCCGCCGCCCAGTCCTTCCGCACCAACGACGACGCGGCCGCGGGACGCCGACGACGATTCGGCCAAGGATCCCAGCGAGAGCCTCTTCCCCGGCGGAGCGGCGCTGAAGACCGATCCCGAGCAGCAGCGGCTGCTCAAGCGGGCCGACCTGTGCGTCGCCGATGGGCGGCTCGACCTGGCCGCGGTCCTGTGGCAGAAAGTGCTCGACGAGGCGGGCGACACGCTGATGCTGCAGCACTCGCAGTCGTCGCCCGTGCCCGTCGCCATCTACACCTCGCTGGCCCAGCAGGTGGAGCGCACGCTGGCGAAGCTGCCGCCGCTGGCGCTGGCCACCTATCGCACCTCGGCCGACGCCGAGGCCCAAGCGCTGCTCGCCGCGGCCGGCCCGTCCGGCGAGGAAGACGCCCTGGCCGCTGTCGTTCGCCGCTACTTTCTCAGCTCCGTGGGCGATGACGCGGCGTATAAGCTCGCCTGCCTGGCCCTCGACCGGTACGACTTTGTCGGCGCGAGCCGCCTGCTCAACAAGATTCTCGACAGCCATCCCGACCCGTCGATTCCGCGGAGCGAACTCCTGCTCCGCCTGGCGGTAGCCAGCGCTCGCATGGGCGACCGCCAATCGGCCGAACAGGCGCTGACCAAACTCACGTCCGCCGGCGGGCCGCGTCCTTCGAGCGACGTCGTTGATCTGATCGTGGCCGATGTCCGCTCGGCTGCCGCGACCTCCGGCGTCGGGCCGGCCGCGAAAGACTGGCACATGGCGCTGGGCAATCCCGGCCGCACCGGTTTCATGCCCGCGCTGCCCGAAGCGGTCACCAGCCGCACGCTCTCGGAATTGTGGGTCCGCGAAGATCCGCTGGCCTTGGCGACGCTGCCGGGCCAGCAGCAGTATTTCGGCGGCGGCGCGTTCATGGGCGGCGTCGTCGTGATGCGCGGCGGCATGGCCATGAGTCAAGGCGGGCAGGTGCAACAGCAAGCGCCCGTCAGCCGCGAAGACCTGATCACCAATTGGCGGGCCGGCGGCTGGAAGCCCGCCGGCCGGCTGCTGTTCGACGGCGGCCGCGTGTATCTCAAGACGCCCGACCGCCTCGTTTGCTACTCGTCCGTGGCCCACAGCCAGCAGCCGGTGTGGCAGTCGGCGTGGGAGAACCGCTTCGAGCTGGACAGCATGTCGCAGATGCTGGCCCAGATGGCGATGGCTTACGGCTACATGCCGCAGCAAGCGTCGTCCACCAGGCCCAAGTCGCCCGCGGAGGTGCTGCTCTTCGCCGACCGCGTGCACCAGTCGATGGCCATCGACGGGGGCGTGATCT
>DASRJB010000822.1:0-4849 GCA_035649715.1 Pirellulaceae bacterium | reverse complement strand
GAGAGGGCTTCGGTACGGTCCGATTTGAATGCCGCGCCCGGGTCAAGCAGGCCGCCGCCATACGAGCGATCGGCGTACTGCACGCCGGTGATGCGGCGGTGCTGGCCGTCGGCGAGGAGCCGCTGGACGCCGATCTCGCCCTTCAACGTGACGTTGGAAATGTTGCTGACGCGCCGCCGCACGAGCCACTCCAGCAGGGCCCGGCTCTGGGCCGAGGCGAAGAGGCCGCTGGCGATCTGCCGGTGGAATCCCCCGGCTGCGTGCCAAAGGCAGTCTTTCACGAGGTCTCCCTGCTCTGCGCCGTGGTGGACCAGCTCGGTGCTGAAGCCGGGGAACATCGCCTCGAGCTTCGCCAGCCCCTCTGACAGCAGGCCGTGCGTATGCCGGGCGTGGGGCGTGCCCTTGCGGGCCGCCGGCTGATCCGGCAAGGGATCGCGCTCCAGCACCACGACTTCGCGAAAATGATCGGCCAGAACGCGGGCCGCCAATAGCCCGCCCATGCTGCCACCGAGCACAATCGCCCGCTGGCCCAAAAAACGCTCCGCCATGTCTGCCTGTTCCTGTTCCGAGGACAAACCCGTGTAAAAAAGGAAGGCGCAACCGCCGCGGATTTGTTTCAGCCCGAGCGCGGATTTTTGTGACCAGCTGGAGCGAAAACTTGCGTTTGCCTGCCTAAGCTGTTGGCCGGCAACGACTTGACGCGAGCCGCGCCGTTCGAGGACTTGCCGCAGAAGTTCGGAAGCGCCTTAATTGGGCCATTGCCCTGCAATTTCAGGAGTCCGGCATGAGACATCCCTTTCGATTCGCCGGTTGGCTGGTCGTGGCCTTTCAGACGCTGGCAGCAGCGGTGCTCGCCGACGATTGGCCGCAGTGGATGGGACTGAACCGGGATGATGTCTGGCGAGAAACGGGCATCGTCGAGAAATTTCCCAGCGGCGGCCCGAAAATCCTGTGGCGGACGCCGATCGCCGGCGGCTACAGCGGCCCCGCGGTCGCCGGCGGCAAGGTCTTTGTCACCGATTTCGTCCGCGAAAGCGGCGAGGCGAAGAACGACCCGGGGGCGCGGCCGGAGTTGAAAGGTAAGGAGCGAGTCCTCTGCCTGAATGCTCGCGACGGCGCGATCGTCTGGAAGTACGAGTACGACTGCCCCTACCAGATTTCGTATCCCGCCGGTCCGCGGGCGACGCCGACGGTCAGCGGCGGCAAGGTCTATGTCCTCGGTGCGGAAGGCAACTTGATTTGCCTGGACGCGGAGAAAGGCAATGTCGTCTGGTCGAAGGAACTGAAAAAGGAGTACAAGATCGAAGCCCCGATGTGGGGCTTCACGGGGCATCCGCTCGTCGATGGCAACAAGCTGATTTGCCTTGTCGGCGGGAAGGGCTCAGTCGCGGTGGCCTTCGACAAAGATAGCGGCAAGGAGTTGTGGCGGGCGCTCACTGCCACCGAGCCCGGCTATTGCCCGCCGTCGATCATCGATCACGGCGGCAAGCGGCAGCTGCTGATCTGGCATCCCGAGGCGCTGAACAGCCTGAATCCCGAGACGGGCGAGATCTATTGGTCGGAGCCGCTGAAGCCACAGTACGGAATGTCGATCACCGCGCCGCGGAAGTCTGGCGATTTTCTGTTCGCCGGCGGCATCGGCAACTGCGCCGCGCTATTCAAGCTCGACGCGGCCAAGCCCGCCGCGACCGTCGTCTGGGACGGCACGCCGACGACCGCCGTCTATTGCGGTACCAGCACGCCGGCCATCGAGGACGGCGTTATCTACGGCAACGACTGCCAGGTCGGAAATTTGCGGGCGGTCAAACTCGAGACCGGCGAGCGATTGTGGGAGACCTTTCAGCCGACGACCGGCGGCGACCGCCGCGCTTCGCACGGCACGGCCTTCCTGACGAAGAACGGCGACCGCTATTTTTTGTTCAGCGAGACTGGCGATCTGGTAATCGCCCGCCTGACGCCCGCGAAGTATGAGGAAATCAGCCGGGCGCACCTGCTGGAGCCGACCGGCGAATGTTTCGGCCGGGCGGTCGTGTGGAGCCACCCGGCCTACGCGAATAAGTGCGTCTTCGCGCGCAACGACAAGGAGATCCTCTGCGCCAGCCTGGCTAAGGAGTAGGGCTGCGGCCTGCCTATGGCGATGGCCGCGGGAACGGTCCGCCGGTGGGCGTCGGCGTCGCCGCCGCCGGGCGACTTGCCGGATCGAAGGCGCGGGCGATTTCGGCCAGCACTTCGTTCAAGTGCACCTGGGCCACGGGGTCGGCGGCCTCCAGCTTCTTCTGAATCTGGTCCTTGAGGGCGTTCAGCTCGCTGCGGCTGAACGCGGCCAGGTCCGAGTCGCTGCCCGAATCGAGCAGGCTGGCCAGCCGCGCGACGTGGGCTCGCTGCAAGTTCCGGCGGTAGAGGTCGATGGTGACCCGCTCCTGATCGAGCTCCGACCAGATGCCGGTCCGCAGGTTCGTCAGCAGCTCCCAGGGAGCATAGGTCGCCTCGCCGGCCTTGGCCCGCTGCACTTGCTCGGCCATCCGCTTGAACCGCGTCTCGCTGAGCAGCGTCGCCAGGATCGACGACTGGCTGGAGAGAATGCGATCGGCCGCGCCGCCGGCCTCCAGGCGAAGCGTGATCGCCGGATCGACCAGCTCGGCCGGCGTCTGAAACGCGTGCGTCAGCAGGAACTTGACGGCCTCGCGCTGCCGGTCGGCGGGAATCGTGTGATAGACGCGGTCCGCGTCGCCGAAATAGAGGTTGATCTGTTCGTAGCCGCCGATCATGCCGGTCACATGTCGCAGCTCGCGGTCGCGCTGCGCGATCAGCTGGGCATACATGTTCCGCAAGAGGTCGTAGTCCTCGCCCGGCTTGCAGCAGGCATCCACCAGGTAGAGGCCGACCCGCTGCAGGTTCTTGAGGCCTAGCTCGGTGGCTTCGATCGGGTCAGCGCCCAGATCCTCGGTCTGCCGCGAAGGATCTTCCGACGGCTGGGCATCGCCGAACCGCAGCTGGCCGTCGGTCTTTTGCTTCGCGACCAGCGCCGCCAGGCCTTTCTTCTCTTCTTCATCGTTCTTGAACTCGCGATAGCCCCATTCGATCGCAAAAAAGTCGTAGGGCCCGATCTTCGGAATGAGCGCGGCCCCGTCGCCGGGCTGGGCGACGTAATTGAAGCGGCCGTAGTCCATGATCGAGGCCTCGGTGCCCCATTTCTTCGTGAACTCGGCATCGCGGAGCTGCTTGACCGTGAACGCCGCCGAGGCCTTCATGTTGTGCGGGAAGCCGAGCGTGTGCCCGATCTCGTGGGCCACGATGTAGGCCAAGAGCTCGCCGATCAGGTCGTCCGGCAGCGGCAGCTTCTGGGCCCGCGGGTCGCTGGGCGAAGCCTGCACGAAGTACCAGTCGCGGGCCAGCTTCAGCACGTTGTGGTACATGCGGACGTCGGCCTCCAGGATTTCGCCCGTCCGCGGATCGTGCACGTGCGGGCCGAACGCGTTCTCGACCGTCGCCGGCAGCCAGCGGACCGTCGAAATCCGCGCATCCTCGGCGTCCCAGTTCGGGTCCTCGCGCGGGGTCGGCGCGGGCTTGGCCACAATCGCGTTCTTGAAGCCGGCCGCCTCGAACGCCGGTTGCCACATCTCGATGCCGCGCTTCACGTAGTCCTGCCACTTCTCCGGCACTTCGCGGCCGACGTAGAACACGATCGGCTGCTTGGGCTCGGAAACGTCCGCCGCCGGGTCCTTCTTCTCCAGCCGCCAGCGGTTGATGAACCGCACGTTCTCGACCTGGTGGTGCGAGTCGTCGGCGTAGTCCTCGAAGCCGACGTCGAAGAACCCGACGCGTTCGTCCTTGCGGCGGGGCTTCATCGGCTGTTCCGGCAAGAGCAGCATGCTGTGGTGAACGACGACGGTGACCGCCGATTGCGAAGGATCGCGTCCGCCGCCGCGGCGACCGGGCGTGGGCGTCGGCGTGGGGCTGGGCGACGGCCCGCCGCGTTCGCCGCCGCCTCCGCCGCCGAGCGAATAGGTCGCCAGCACCTTGACTTCCAGGTTCCGCGGAAACGCCTTGATCTCTTCGAAGTAGGTCCGCGAGGTGTCGAGCGTCCCGGCGTTGAGCTCGCGGCGGGCGCTGATCTCGGAGACGTCCGAGGTGAAGAGCGACGTGACTTCGATGACCGGAGCCTTGTCTTTGCCCCAGGCCCGCACCGGAAACGCCTTCACGATCGGCGCGACGCTGGTCGATTCGACCGCTTGCTGGATCGCGCCCTTCTTATCGGCGCGGATCGCGTACTTCACGTCCCGCAAGAGCACCTGCTCGCCCCGCAGCTCCCAGCGAACGGTGCGGTCGCCCAGCGGCGAGCCGGCGTAGCCGAAGCCCGTCTGCGTGCGGCCGAGCTGCCAGACCCAGAGCATGTCCAGGCCGAGCTTGTCGGAGGGAATCTCGTAGAACAGCTTTTCGCCGATCTGATGCGTGAGGAACACTCCCGGCTTGCTCTTGGCCTCCTTGGTGATCACGTCGTCGTACGGCCGAATCTCACTGCCGCCACCCGCGCCGCCGCCGCCCGGCCCCGCGCCGCGCGTTCCAAACGGCCCGCCCCGCTGCGCGAGTGCGGCAGGCGCGGCAGCCAGACTAATCAAAGAGCAAAACGACAATGCAATTCCCAGGGAGAGCTTCATGAGAGTGGCCTCGAAGAACGGCAGAAATTGCCCGCAGATGGGCTTCCAGCGTAGCCGCTCGCCGGACGGTCCGCCAGCAGCAAGGCGCACACTGTTCCACTTAGCGCCGACTGCCAGATTGGTGTTCCTCAAAACGTGCCAGCATCGATAGACTTTCGGCCTCTCCAGGGCGGAGGCGACGATGCCGAAAT
>DASRJB010000821.1:0-3763 GCA_035649715.1 Pirellulaceae bacterium | reverse complement strand
CGCTTTGGCCGAACCGTTGCCCGGCAGTGCCGCCGCGGACCCGCCTGCTTCCTCGTCGTCGTCGGCGTCCCCCAGTCCGGGCTCGCTGGCGGTGGGAATGCGGACCCTGGTCCCGCATTTGGGGCAGACGCCCTTCTTGCCGGCCAGAAACGACTTGACGTTAAGCTTGTGTCCCTGCGGACAGTGAAACTTGATGCCCATCGGACCAGTGAAAAACGCGGCTGCCCTCTGGACAAAGCCAGCTCCTTATTATACACGCGGTTCGTCATTTCGCGACCATTCGGCGGCCCGCAGAATCGGCATATTTGGTCAGTGGCCAGTTGTCAGTGGTCAGTTGGTCGGCCGACTGCCTCCGTCAACTAACCACTGACTACTGACAAGTGACCAATGACAAGTGACAAAGACGCCCACGACGACTCCCCCCACGAAATCGCCATCTGCGGCGATTTGACCGAGCACGAGAGCGACGTCAGCGAGAAGCTGCTGGGCGTGCCGCTGGGCGGCGAGTGCGTGCTCTATTTCAATTCTCCGGGCGGCAGCGCGTACGTCGCGCTGTCGCTGGCGTCGCTGATCGTGCTCCGCGGATTGAACGCGACCGGCGTCGTGCTGGGCGAATGCTCCTCGGCGGCGATCTGGCCGCTGGCCGCCTGCCGCCGGCGGATCGTGACCGCTCACAGCGTTCTGCTGTTTCACCCGCTCAAGTGGGAAAGCGGCGAGCACGTTGATATCGCCGAAGCCGCCGAATGGGCCCGCCACTTCGCCACGCTTGAGCAGGAGATGGACGCCATGCTGGCCCGCTTGTTGGGCGTGCCCATCGAGCGGCTCGCCGCCTGGCTCAAGCCCGGCCGCTACGTCACCGGCCGCGAGCTGGCCGAAGCCGGCCTGGCCGAGCTCGTCGAGCTCGCCCCGCGCACTGACCTCGCCCTACGCCCGGCGGCCAAACGCAAGCCGCGTCGCCCGTAGAGCAAGCGTCTCGCTTGCTCATGACTCCAACCGCCACGGTGCTGCACGAGCAAGGATACAATTCAGGCATGGCGGCCGCTGGCTCACCCAACGTTCTCGATCAGATCCTCGATCCACTTATCGAGGCCTTCACGCCGGAAGTCGCTCGGCGAATCGCCGCGATCACTTTGGATGCCAAGACTCAAGTCGCGCAGCGACGAATTGGCGGTGAAGGCAAACACGGGTCAATTGACAGCGACTGAGCGGGAACACTACGAGGAGTCGCGGCAAGATCGCCCGTAGAGCAAGCGTCTCGCTTGCTCACGCCTCCACTCTCAGCAGCGCTGCACAAGCGAGGACGCTTATGCTACGGCCGGTGCCGCTGGACCTCGGCCTTGAAGTCGCCGAGGCTGGACCAGTGCATGCGGCGGTTGAGATCGACCTCGGCGACGACGACGTCGCCCCATTCCTTGCCCTCGGCCAACCGCTCACCGGCATGGCCGAAGATGGCCGACGGCATCCAATTCTGCGAGGGCTCGCTGTAGGTGCTGCTGACCACGTACACGCCGTTCTCGCAGGCCCGCGCGGAAGCCAAAAGCGGATTGCAGCCCCAGACCGGGAACGCGATCACTTCGGCGCCGCGGTTGGTCAATTCGCGGGCCACTTCCGGGAAGAAGCCGTCGTAACAGACCATCATGCCGATCTTGCCCAGCCGCGTGTCGAACACCGGATACTCGCTGCCCGGCTGCACGCCGCCGTCGATCTCGCTCCGCGGCAGGCAGACCTTGCGATACTTGCCGACGACGCCCTCCGGCCCGATCAGCACCGCGACGTTGTAGACCAGGTGCCCCTCCCGCTCGAGCAACCCCGCCACGAGATAGAGGTCGTGCTTCTTCGCCAGTTGAGCAAAGTAATCGGTCGAGGGACCGGGGATCGGCTCGGCGCATTCGGTGTAGGAGAGGCCCGTCTGGTAATACGTCAGCGTCTCCGGCAGCACGACCAGGTCCGCCTTCTGTGCCGCCGCCTTGGCGATCAGCGGCGCGAACTGCTCGCGCTTGGCCGCCGGAGTCTTGCCTGATCGCGGCTGATAGTGGATCGTTGCCAGCC
The DNA here is from genome assembly GCA_035649715.1 of Pirellulaceae bacterium. Taxonomy (GTDB): domain Bacteria; phylum Planctomycetota; class Planctomycetia; order Pirellulales; family Pirellulaceae; genus CAYLLN01. The sequence continues at coordinate 1,714 of DASRJB010000821.1, read as the reverse complement.
GCACCTTCCGCGGCTGATAAATGACCGGCTCCAGCGAGACATCGCTCCAGGCAATCCGCCCGCCCTTCGACCAGCGATAGTGCAGCTCGACCACAGCCTGCCGGGCCGCCTGCGGGACCAGATACGTGTCGGACACTTCGGTCCAGCCGGCGGCGTCGATGCTTTTGTCAAGCGGATGTTCCGGCTCTGCTTGCGGCTTTCGGCCGGCCTGGTAGCCGAACTGAGTCTCTTCATCATGCCGCACGGGCTTCCCCGCCGCGTCGCGCCACGTCACACGGGCGACGCCCGAGCGGCGCAGCGACAGGGCGCCCTCGCCTTTCCGCCACGCCACGAAACGATAGGTCTTGCCGCCTTCGACCTCGAACGTCCTGGTCCACCAGCCGCTGAGACCTTCGCGCTCGTCCCCCGCGATGACAAAGCATTCCCGTCCGCCGCGGCCGCCCGAGGGCTGGAAACTGAATGTCGGCCGCAATTCCTCGCGCGGCGCAGCTGTCGTCCAGCCCGCCGGCGGATCGGCTGCCGCGAGCACCTGACACGCCACGACCGTCAACAATGCCGTCAGCGAAGCGACGCGAGCGTTCATCATCGGTCCCCCCGAAGTGCAAAACCTGGCAGCCACGAGCACCCGCTCGGCTGCTCAGCTTCGCACTTTTCAGGGGCCGGGGCTACCCCCGAATCTCGTACTTGTCCGAGAGCTTCGCCTTCCGGTTGGGCGGATCGATGCCGATCGGCTGCAAGACGAATTCGAGGGTGTCATCGATGATCGTCCGCGGATCTTCGGTCACGATCACGCGGTCGCCGGGCAGCAGCGAGTAGTCGTACTCGGGAGGAACTTGCTTATTGGCGCGATCGAACTCGAGCTGCATCTTGTGCCAGCCGCCGTTGGGCAGCGGGCGGTAGAGCTCCACGTCCATCCGGCGATACTTCTTGTGCGCGCCGGTCTTCTCGAGGGCCGCCTGCACGTGGATCGGCTCCGACAGGTCCTTCTCCACCGCTTGCGACTTGCCCTTGGCCGAGCGAATTTCCACCACGTACTTGGCCGCCGGCTGCACGACCGGGCCGTCGGGGGGCGTAAGCTGCGAATTGAGCTGCGGCGTCGGCCGCTCCTGGAACGCCGAGCAGCCGACCAGCCCGCTGGAAATTGCCAGCACTGCCAGCACCGTCAGGCGGCATCGCTTCAAGGGCTGGGGCATGGTGCAAATCCCTTTGCTAACAGGCATCCGAGTCGGCTTTGCTGGCAAAACGTTTCGCGGCCAATCTGGTCGCTCGCGGCCCAATATCGGCAGGGCCCGCGGCGGTCTTTAGAGAATCCGGCAGAATCGCGATCCGCGAGCCGCTAGCAGCGGCGGCGAGCAATCAGCCCGGCGAGATAGCCGGCCTTGAATCCAGCGTCGATGTTCACGACGGCGACATTGGCGGCGCAGCTGTTGAGCATGCCCAGCAGCGCTGCGATGCCGCCGAGACTCGCGCCGTAACCGACGCTCGTGGGCACGGCGATCACAGGACAGGCCACGTGCCCGCCAACGACACTGGCCAGCGCGGCCTCCATTCCGGCCACGACGACGACCGCGTCGGCCGTCGTGATGCGGTCCAGCTTGGCCAGCAATCGCTGCGGCCCGGCGACACCCACATCGACGATCAACTCCGTTTCGGCCCCCATCCAATCGGCCGTTTCGCGAACCTCCTCGGCGACCGGCATGTCACTCGTTCCCGC
>DASRJB010000820.1:0-5578 GCA_035649715.1 Pirellulaceae bacterium | reverse complement strand
CACCACTCGCGAATTGTCATACCGCGGTTCTTCGGGTCGGGAAATGCGGAGAGATCGTCAGCAGGCATTAGCAAGCTCCTGGAATTGAAAGTTACGTGCAAACAACGTGGCTTGGCGATTTCGGGATCCTCAGAATCGCCGCAAGTCGTTGCTGTGTAAGGTAGGGCCGCCCGGACTCGAACCGGGAACCAAAGGATTATGAGTCCTCTGCTCTGACCGATTGAGCTACGGCCCCGCTGTGCAACCGATTCTACCGGCGGTGCGATTCCGCCGAAACCTTGCGATGTTCCCACGGACACGGCGGCAGAAGCGATGGTTCTGCCGGAATTCGCTGTCGGCCGGGGCCGGCGTTTGTGGATAGGCTCTCCAGGGCCAGTTATCCGGAGAGCACGATCCATGACTATCTACATGCAGGGAACCGGTCCGCTGCTGGTTGTAATCCTCACCGCGATCGCGCTGGTGCTCATCGGCCTGCTGGGGCTGGCGGCCGCGATTGGCAGCGTCAAGCCGTGGAAGGCCGGGCTGTGCATCGGGCTGGTGGCCGTCGTGTTCACCGGCGTTTTGGTGCAGTACGGATGGAGCGGCGGTGAGTTTCCGCGCATTGTGCGCCGCGTCCGGCTGCGAGCAGTTCCACCTGTCCGCCGCGATCCGGCGGCGTCGGCCCGGCCCGCGGCTCATTCGGCCGGGATGCGGAACACGTGAATGGCCTGATCCTTTGCGGAGCAGCGCTCTGGCTGGTCCCTTTTCCTGCGATCGGAGACGGCGACCAGCGTGTCGCGGGAGAGCCAGGCGATCCCTTCGACGTTGCCGTAGCTCTTGCTGGGAAAGCGATAGACGGCCTCCGATCCCGGCACGACGCCGCGGGCCTTGCGGTCCAGCCGGGCGACCCACAGCCGGGCCGACTCCTGCGAGACGATCGCCACCTGTCCGTCGCGATATGCCAGCGCCGCGTAGTCGTCGAAGTTCGCCTGCTTCGGCAAGCGGATCCGGCGCGACGCCTTCCAGCCGGAAGCGTCGCGCAGAAACACTTCGATCTGGCCGCCGCGCTGGCCGGATGGGCCCACGTTGCCCTCCGACAGGGCGTACAGGTACTCGCGGCTGCCCAGCCACTCGTGGGCCAGGCCCTCGAATCCCTTGTTGGCCTTTCGCAGCCGCGACGGCAACCGCGTGCACGCCAGAAAGTGCCCCTCGGAGTCGTACTCGGCGACGAAGCTGCGGTGGATGCCGTCAAAATCCTCGACGGATTCGACCAGGCAGAGGAAGCGGCCCTGCCGCCGGTCGATGGCGATGTCCTCGAAGCCGGCCCCCAGGCTCGGTGCGGGGAAGAGCCCGTTGGTCCGCCGCCGCTTCAGCGACAAGTCGATCCGAGCGACTTGATTGAGGTTGTCGAACACGACGAGCGCCGTCGCATCGTCGAGCAGTGCCACGCCGCTGGCCTCCAGCCGGCTCTTCTCCGAGCGACCTGGGAGCAGGCGGAACAGCTTCTCCTCGCGGACCAGTTCCAGTTTGTTCCGGCCCATGGAGTGAACCTCAGCGGCCGCCAGTATACTCCGTGGCCGATGCGGCGTTGCCGCTCGCGCCCGGCTAGAATGGGAACCATGGACGACGAGCGAAAAGACGGCGGCGGGATGGCGGTTTTCGTCGCCGCCGGGTGCCTGGTCGTCGTGGTGGGGTTGATTGCGGCGGTGGGTGGATGGGTCGTGATTCGGTCTCGGTTCGCTGCGGAGCAGGAACTGATGCTGCGTGAGGACATGCAAGCCGAACTAGAGCAGGCCCTTGCGGCGCAGCAGGAGGCGATCGCCAAGTCCCAGCAAGAGCGCGAAGCCGCCCAACCCGCGAAGAACGAGTGAACTCGCTGCCTACTGGACCGCCGGTGATCCTGCCCGGGCGATCAGCTGGAGGCGCTGATTGAGGACCGAGTCGCTCGCGCCGGCCTCCAGCTTGCCCCAATCGGCCTGCGCGGCGGCGACGACGAGGTTGAGCTTCGGCATCAGAACCGAGTTGTTGCCGCCAGCGCCGATGCTCATCACGGTGTCGGCCGGCGCGTCGGGCCAGGTGGGCTTATCGGGATGGGAGCCGCCGGTCGCGTTGAACCACCAGTTGCAGCCGTAGATGCCCGCCCCATAGCGCGTGAAGTGTTCGGAGCCGCCGCCGTAGGACCCGATCTTGAGATAGTCGTTGGTCTCGGCCGGCTGCGAAACGGGCAAGTCCTTGGGCGTCTGCGGCCGCATGTTCTCGTCGAACAGGCGCTGCGGGAGCAGCTGCCGGTCTTGCCAGCGGCCGCGGTGCATCCAGAACCAGGCGATGCGGGCGAAGTCGCGTACCGACGCCTTCATCCGCCGGCGGTCGGGCGTGAACGACAGGCCGTCCTCCAATCCCAGGGCGCCCAGCCGCTCGGGACTATTGGCCACCTTGTCGGGATCGTCCTTGAACACGCGGTCGAACAGCGTCTTCTGATAGAGCTGGATCGCGAAGTCGTTGTAGGCCCAGGCCTTTCCGGGCTCTTCCGGGCGGGCGTAGCCGCTGGTCATGTTGGCCAGGTGGCGAAGGGTCATCGTCCGGTCCTTGGGCGAAAGCTCCCAGCCGAACTCGGCGATCGGGGTGTCGATCGATTTCAGCTTGCCTTCGTGGACGGCGAACAGCAGCAGCGTCGAAAGCACCGGCTTGGCGCTCGACAGCCAATCGCCGGTCTGCGCCTGGTCGCCCCACTGGTGGACGACGAAGCCGTCTTTGACGATGCAGCCGCGTCCGCCCAGAGCCGCGGCCACGGCCTCGAGCCGTTTTGGATCGAGGCCCAGCTCTGCCGCAGACTTTTGCTGCCAGCTTTTCCCGGGAAAGGCCGGCTCAGCCGCGTGCGCGGAAGCCGATGCGACGGCGAATGCGAGCAGCCAGGCGGAGCCGCGGCGAGAGGAGTGGCCAGGCATGGCTGGTCCTTCGTCAAACAGAACGGTTCCCGGCAGTGAATAGGGCTGATGATAACGGGCCGGAACTTCGCCACCAATCAAGTAATGGCGAACGATTCGGGGGGAGCCGAAGTCATGGTGCCGCCGACGCCGCTGCGGTACAGTGCCTGCTGCCATGCAGCGGATCGGCGTTCGCCACGTCTTCGTCGTCGCCACGTTCCTCGTGTCGGTGCTGCTCTACGTCGATCGGGCCTGTATCTCGACGGCGAAAGACGCCATCGCCCGAGATCTGGGTCTGAGCGACACGGCCTGGGCCTGGGTCATGTCGGCCTTCGCGCTGGGCTATGCCCTCTTCCAGACTCCGACCGGAATGCTCTCCGACCGTCTGGGCCCGCGGCGCGTGCTGGCGGCCGTGGTCGTTTTCTGGTCGCTGTTCACCGGGCTGACCGCGGCCGCCTTCAATCTGGCGTCGCTGCTCGTGGTGCGGTTTCTGTTCGGCGCCGGCGAGGCCGGGGCCTTCCCGGGAATGGCCCGCGCGGCCTACTCCTGGTTTCCCGTCCAGGAGCGCGGCGTCATTCAAGGGATCAACTTCTCGGGCGGGCGGATCGGCGCGGCGTTGGCCTTGCCCGTGATGGCGCTGGCCATCGATTCACTCGGCTGGCAGCTCAGCTTCACGATCCTGATGCTGCTGGGCTTCGTCTGGGCGACGGGCTGGTACCTGTCGTTTCGCGACGATCCCGCGGAGCACTTCCTCGTCAGTCCAGATGAGCTGGCGCACATCCGCGAGCATCGGCAGCAAGCCGGCGCCCCGCCAGCGCGGCAGCTGCAATTGGGCGAGCTGGCCGCCTCGCCGAACGTATGGCTCTTGTGCGGGCAGTATTTTGCCAGCAACTTCACGTTCTTCTTCTGTCTGACGTGGCTGCACCCTCATTTGAAGGAAACGTACCGGTTGACTTCGTCCGAAGCGGGAGTTTACTCTTCCGCGCCCTTTCTTTGCGGCGCAGCGGGAAACTGGCTCGCCGGGTGGATCGTCGATCGCATCTTCCGCTCCGGACGATGGAACGCGTCGCGGCGCTGGCCCGCGGAGATCGGCTTTTGCCTTGCAGCCGTGGGAGTCGTGGGCTGTGCCTACGCCCGCTCGCCGCTGACCAGCGTGAGTTGGCTCAGCCTGGCTGTACTGGGCGCCGACATGACCCTGGCGCCGTCCTGGTCCGTGTGCATCGACATCGGGCGGACGAGCTCGGGAATGGTGTCCGGCACGATGAATATGGCGGGCAACCTGGGGTCCTTTTTGACGAGCCTGGCGTTCCCCGTATTACGGCAGTGGTACGCTTCGCCGCGGCCCTTCTTCTTCGTCGCTGCCGGGCTGAGCGCCCTCGCGATGCTCGTGTGGCTATTCATCAACCCGCAGCGGCCCGTGGAGGCCCGGTCATGAAACGCTGGCGCGGCGTCTGCGTCGGAGCCGGCTACTTCAGCCAGTTCCACTACGACGCCTGGCGGCGGATGGACGACGTCGAGATCGTCGCCGTGTGCGACCTCGATCGCGCCAAAGCCGAGCAGGTGGCGAGCAAGTACGGCATTCCTGTTGCCTTGGGCGACCCGCGGTCCGCGTTTGATCAGCCGGACATCGATTTCGTCGATATCATCACGCCGCCGGCTTCTCACCTGAGCCTGGTGCAGGCCGCGGCCGGGCGAGTCGGCGCGATCATCTGCCAGAAGCCGCTGGCGCCCGACCTGCAGGCGGCCCAGGCGCTTGTCGCCGCGGCCCGCGACCGAAACTGCCGCCTGATGGTGCACGAAAACTTCCGCTTTCAGCCCTGGCATCGCGAGATTCGCCGCCTGCTGGATCAGGGAGCGAACGGCGAGCGGTTGCACACCATCACCTGCCGCTCGCGGCCTGGCGACGGCTGGGCGGAGGACGCCTACCTCAGCCGGCAGCCCTACTTTCGCACGATGCCGCGGCTGCTCGTGCACGAGACCGGGGTGCATTTGATCGACGTGTTTCGCTTTCTCGGGGGCGAGCTGGACTGGGCCTGGGCCGATTTGCGGCGGCTCAACAGCGCGATCGCGGGCGAAGACGCGGGGCTGTTGACGTTTCGCTTTCAGAGCGGCGCGCTGGCCGTGTGGGATGCCAATCGCTACAACGAATCGACGGCCGCGGACCCGCGCTACACGTTCGGTGAATTCCTGATCGAAGGCAGCGGCGGCTCGATCCGGCTCTATCCCGACGGCCGCCTCACCATCCAGCGGCTGGGGCAGCAGGAAGTCGATCATCCGTACGAGCATTCGCACCACGGTTTCGGCGGCGACTGTGTGCTGGCCACCCAGCGGCACTTCATCGACTGCCTGAAAACGGGGCAGCCGTTCGAAACCGGCGGCGAGGAATACCTAAAGAATCTCCTCGCCGTGGAGGCCGTGTACCAGTCGGCGCAGACGGGAAATCGCGTGCAAATCGGCGGGGAGAGGGGATCGGAGACAGCGTCGCGCCGCCGCGTCGTCGATCTCTCGCTGCCCATCGACGAGCGGCTGCCGGGGGCCAAGGTCGAAGTCTTCAAGCGGCTGGAGACCGACGGCTGGAACGCGACGAACATCACGCTCTATTCGCACTGCGGCACGCACATGGACGCCCCGCGACATTTCGTGCCCGGCGGTGATCCGCTCGAAAAGATGGACCT
>DASRJB010000819.1:0-4796 GCA_035649715.1 Pirellulaceae bacterium | reverse complement strand
ACAACTTGTGGGACGAAGGGTCAGCTCAATCCAGAGCCGCCAACTATGCCGTCGGGACGACTCATCCGGTTTATTACAACCCTGCGAATCCTGCCCGAGCTGTACTCGAACCCGGCAATACGTCGGAGGGAGCGGCGAGCGTCCATACGATCCTCGGAATCGCCTTGCCGATCGGCCTGATCCCCATCGTGCTATTGCTCCTCTACATGTATTGGATCATGGTGCGACGCCCTGCCACGGACATCGTCCCGCCGGTTCCTCCTCTACGATGACTCGCTCGCTTCGCTGTCAGGATTGACCATCAGCTCCTTTAGCCGGCGGATCGCCCGCAGATAGCGCATGCTGGCGGCGGGTTCGGTCAGGCCGAGGGCCTGGGCGATCTCCTGATTGCTCAGCTGCTCGTAGTGCCGCATCACGATGATTTCGCAGTCCTGGTCGGGCAACTTGGCGATGGCCGCTTCGACGGCTTTGGCCAGCTCGGCCTGCGTAGCCGCGGCGGCGGGGGTGAGCTGCCGATCGCAAAGCTGGGCGGCGAGCTGGATCGTGCTGTGATCGTCGGCTGCCGGCACGGCGAGGGCCCGCTCCTTATCGACCGAACGCTTGGCGCTGGCGCGGTGGCGGCGGTGGGCGTCGATGATCCGGTCCTGGGCGATCTGCCGCAGCCAGAGGTGGTACGGAATCACCGGGTTGGCGAGATAATCCTGCAGCCGGCGGTTGGCTTCGACCAGCACATCCTGCACGACATCGCTGACATCGATCCGCCGCTGAATCTTCTGATCCAGCCGCAGCTGCACCATCCGCCGCAGCGACTCGCGGTGCCGCTCCATCAGGCGATTGACGGCCTCGGCATCGCCGCCCTTAGCGTCGGCAAGAAGCTGCTGCGTTTTTTCTGCCTCGGGCCACATGGGGAATATTATTCTCGGTAGTCGGCGAGTGCGGAATGCGGAGTTTGAGCGCGGAATGCCAGACAAGTCGTCTTGAACAAGCGACGCAAATACGGGACTAAATGCAAACTTGGTATAGTCCGCCGCTGCCTTCACTCGGCATTCCGCATTTCGCACTCCGCCCCAAACCCTTTCCCCTGCGCACTTTACGCCAGATTCTGCTAAAAACTAGGCGCGGCGGTTGAATCCTTCAGCGCTAATATTCCGTCTATTCATCAGAAGGCATGAGTGTGACGCAGCACGCCCGCAAGGCCGCAGCGAATGAGCCGGCTGCCAAGGCCCGTGCGCGCGGGGCTGCTCTGCTCGAAGCGGCCTTCAACCAGCATCAGGCAGAGTTGCTGGGTACGCTGTACTACCTGGTCGGCAACCTCGAAGACGCCCGCGACGCCTTGCAAGAGGCGTTCATTAAGTGCTGGCGTCACCAGGAGGAAGTCGGCCAGGTGCAGAACCTGAAGGCGTGGATTTTCCGGGTGGCGCTGAACGCCGGCCGGGACATCCGCGAGACGGCCTGGCGCCGCAAGCGGCAGGGGCTGCCCGAAGACGAAAGCAGCCTCGCCAGCCCGGGCGGCGGGCCGGAGGAAATTGTGGAGCACGACGAGCGCCTGACCCGGTTGCGGGAAGCGCTGAAACAACTTCGGCCCGAGGAGCAGGAAGTATTCCTGCTCCGGCAAAACGGCGAGCTCACGTACGAGGAGATCGCCGAGTCGCTCGAAGTGCCGACCGGAACGGTGAAGACGCGGATGCGGCTGGCCCTTTCGCGATTGCGGGAAGTGCTGGCCGAGGTTTGAGGCAGGGCTGGGGCTGGAGGTTAGGGCTAGTGGCTAGGGTTAAGGGGGCGTGGCAGTACCGAACCGGAGGTGGCCTGCACCACAACTACAACGAGCACGACCGAATTCCGTTACGCGTTAGTGCGCCAAGTTGAGCAGGAAGTTCAGCTGGCCGCAGCTTGCCATCGGAGGTACAGCGTGGCGGTTTTCCGATGAAGAGCACAGGACCGTGCCAGGGGCGATGGGACCGATGAACGACAGCCAGCAACTTCGCGAGCAAATGTGGGACCTGGTCTACGGGCTGCTAACGCCCGAGGAAAGCCAGTCCCTGATCGCTCGTGTCAAATCCGATCCGCAGGCGGCCCGGCTCTATGCCGAGGTCCGCCTGCAGGCCGACCTTGTCGGCCAGGCCGCAAGGATCGAAGATCCGGAACTCGTCTTCCAAGTCGAGCCAGCTAGCCAGCCCGAGCCGCCGATGCCTGCCCGGCGGCCAGCCGCAGCTGCCAGCCGCCAGCGCCCCCCGCGGACCCGCCAGTGGCTCGCCGGGATTGCCGGGACGGCTCTGGCAGCGCTGATTGCGGCCGGCATCTTCTGGCCGCAGCCAGACCCGCAGAAGGTCGCCGCCAACCACTGGGTCACCGAAGTCAGTGCCCCGGACTCGATGCAGGCGGGCGTCAGCCGAAAGCTGACCGTCAAGACGTATCCCGTCAGCTTGGAAGACCACGTTTCCGAGGGTGGATCGGCCGAAGTTCAAGTGGCGGTGGTCGATGTCACCAACGAAGTGAGATTCAAGCAGGTGGTGCGGACCGACGACAGCGGCCGCGCCGAGTTCGAAGTTCCCGGCCAGGCGCTGCAACCCGGAGCGCGGCTGGAAGTCGCCGCGGCACAGAAACTGGCCGAAGGGGAAATACATGGTACGCGGGCCCGCGGCGAGAACCGTGCCGCGCAGCACCTGCTCGCCTTGAGTGCGCCGCTCAACGTCGAGCGCGAGCCGTACGTGACTTATTTCCTGCCTTCCTCGCCCGTCGTCGCGCCCGGGCAGGAATTCCAGCTTTCGACGTGGAATTTCTATCCCCTCGGCATTCAGCCGGCGACGCCGGATGTTTCGCGCGTCACGGTTCACAACGCGAATGGCGCGATGGTGACCGAGCCGATGTGGGGCGCCAAAGGGTCGGTGGTGAACGTCGAAGTCAAGCCGCCGCCCGGCACCGCCCCTTCCGATCTGACGTTGAGCTTCCGCAACAGTGCGGGCGCCGAATCGCAGACGCGCCTGGGGAGTCTAGTCGCCGACGACTACCAACTTGCCTATCGACAGTCGGGAATGGGCAAGGCGCAGGCGCGCGGCAGGGCCGACGACTTCCGCAAGGACTTGGCCTCCGACGGCCGCAGCGCCGACGAGAACAAAAAATCGGGCGAGGCCGACTCCGTGCAGCAGGTCCAGCAGCTCAAGCGCGGCTACGCCGAAAGCTACTACTTTCAGGGAAGGTACGAGGGCCGGGCCGGGCCGGCCAAGGAATCGCTGATGGATGAGGTTGTCGCGGCCGATCAGCCAGTGATTGTCACCGTGCCTGCATCCGCGGCGGACAAGAAATCAAAACTGCTGGCGGTGGTCAAGAATCGAGGCCGGTTCGTTGCCAGCCAGGAGCTCGAGGCCGATCCTTTGCAGCGCAGCGGAAGCGGCGAGGAAGCCGCGGCGAAGGACGGCGACCGCAAATACTCCGTAGTGCTGCCGCCCGAGGCGGACGGCGAGATCGAGGTGGCGCTCGTGAACCGCTCCAGCGATCCCCCGCAGGTCATCGGGTGGCGGCGGCTCTACCGCGAGCCGTCGCGAAAGCTGAATATCACCGTCGTGGATGGAAAGGATCGCTTCGCGCCGGGCGAGAATGTCAAACTCACGCTGCAGTTCACCGACGAAAATGGCCAGCCGGCCGCCGACGCAAACGTCGCCGTGCGGCTGTGGAACGAGAGCTCCATTCGCGATGCGGGCGAGCAGCCCGTAATGCTGGACGATGTGGTGCATGGCCGCCCGCCGCAGCCGGCCAGCGACCAGGTCACGGTCGCGGGAACCGTCGCGGCTCCGTTCGCCCCCAGCCCCGAGCCGATCGCGCCGCCGGCCAATGCAGTTGCCGGCGCCGATAAGCAGCTCCCGGACGTTCTGACCGGCGGCAAGCGCCCAGAGGGCAAACTCGCCGCTACCGCGCCGCTCGAATCTGCACCGTCATTAGCCAAGAACATCGATTCCAGAAACGTCGATTCCAAGGACGCCGCCGCCAAGGAGGACGCCCTGGCCGGGCTGGAGCGCACCTCGCCCGGCCGCGCAGCCCAGGATCAGCAGGAGGCGGGTTACTTCGACTACAGCACTGTGGCGGATACAGATGCTTTCTTGGCCTCAGCGCCGAGTGGGGCGGTTTCCGTGATCAGCAACCGCGATCAGGTCGAAGCCCAATTCCGGCAGGCCCTGGAGGCTGCCCAGCAGCGGCGGCGGGCGATCGTTGCCACGATCGGCGGCGTCGCGCTGGCCGGAACGGCTGTCCTGTTGGTCGCCCTTGCCATCGGCTTCGTTTCGCGGCAGCCGGCTCGCCGCAAGCTGTTCATTCCGGTGCTGGCGATTGCCGCCGTCTGCCTGCTGTTCGGCCTGGTGTGGATGGGACGTGGTCCGTTTGCCCGCCTGGACCAAGTCGCCATGACGCCGAGCCCAGCGACCGGCAACTGGGCGGACGATGCACCGCAGCCAAAGTCGGCGTCGGTCAGCGAACTGTCGGAAATGGCGGCGCCGCAACCTATGGAGTCCGCCGGCGCATCGGCTTCTCCGGCCGATGGCTTGCCACCCGCCGTGTCGTACAGCGTCCCGGTTGTTCCCGCGACGACGCCTGCGCCGCCTGGAGCCCCACCTGCGCCGACGGCCCCGCCAGCGCCGACGGCTGCTCCACCTGCATCTGTCACCGCCGGTCCCCCGGCGCTCGCCGGCCAGTCGCGTCCCTCCCCGCTGGCCGTGGCAACAAAGCCTGCCGGCGGCGCGGTTGAAGGCGCTGATCCGGCAGCCGCACCGGTTCCGCCGGCCGCCGCAGCGCCCGGTAATCTGCCC
>DASRJB010000818.1:0-9446 GCA_035649715.1 Pirellulaceae bacterium | reverse complement strand
GGTGGTCATCGCCATCATCGGCGTGCTGGTCGCGCTGCTGTTGCCGGCCGTGCAATCGGCCCGCGAGGCATCGCGGCGAACGAAGTGCATGAACAACCTCAAGCAACAGGCGCTCGCCGCCCACAACCACGAGGACACCTATAAGGCCTTTCCCTACGCCCGCAAATACGATCGCTGGGACACGTACACCTGGAGCCAGAAGATACTGCCATTCATTGAGCAACAGAATGTATACGAGAACTATTGGACTATGCCGACGGTTCCCTGGGTGCAGAACTATCCCGGTCCCAACGGACCGATCGGTAACGACGCCCGACTTCGATCGGCAAGGCACACCAAACTGCCTTGCTGGTTCTGTCCCAGCGATCGCGGAACTTTCAATAACGAGATTACGACAAACGAATACGGGTTCGTCCGCGGCAACTATCGCGGCTGCACCGGGACCGGCGACATGTATGGCGGGGTTCCAAATCAGTTCACGGCGGCGACGGCCTGGTACAAGGGAGTCTTTTCGGTAACAGCCGGCCAGTCGGTAGATCCGACTCAGTCCTGGGCGACGATCCAGCCCGTTCAAGTTCGGGCCGGCGAAGTCACGGACGGCCTCTCGAATACGTTGATGTTTTCGGAGGGAATCGTTCCCGACGTGCCGGGATGGGGCGGTCCAATTGGGTCTCACATCTATGGCAATATGGGCGGCGCCTTGTTCACAGCTACGCTGACGCCCAACTCCACGGCGCAAGACCGACTGGTCGGTCCCTGCCCCCAAAATCAGGGCGACGCACGATACAAGGCGCCTTGCGGTTCGTTTCAAGGCAACGCCTGGTGGACTCCCAGCGCTGCCGGGGCGCATGCCGCGGCCCGCAGCTTTCATCCCAATGGCGTGAATGCGTCCCTGGCCGACGGCTCGACACAGTTCTATTCGAATAACATCGACCTGGCCGTCTGGCGGGCGCTGGGTTCGCGCGACGGTGGCGAGTCAGTGAGCGCGCCCTAGTTCAACAGGCTAAAAAAGAGGGATCCGGCATGCGTCGCTTGTTGGCGCTGGCGACCAGCGTGATTCTGATCAGCGCTGGCTGCGGAATGGATTCCGGTGCGACGCTCACCGGCAGCGTGACCTATGAGGGCACGCCCCTCGCCAAAGGGAGCATCACGCTGACCCCCAGCGACGGCAAGGGTCCCATCGCCGGCGGCGAAATCACCGCGGGTCGGTACAGCATCTCCGGCCTCGTGCCCGGCAAGAAGCAGGTTCAGATTGCAGCCGCCGAGGAGTCTGGCCCGCCGCTGAGCAGCGCCGACCTGGCCAATGCCGCCAAATCCGGTAAGCCCGCCGCGCCGCCTCCCAAAGAAATTGTCCCGCCCAACGCCGTCGGCAACGGCGCGATCATCGAAGTACAGGCTGGAACCCACACGCACGACTTCGCCTTGAAAAAGCCGGGCAGCTGAGATTCCTATTCCTGCCGTTCTTCGCGGACGGGTGGCTGCTGTCGCATCAGCTTGTCGAACAGCGACATCACCACTCCGCGATAGACCCGCTCGAGAAGCGGATTGGCCTTGATGAGCTGGAAGGTTTTGTAGAGCTGCTCGCCTTCGGCCTCGGCAAGTGCGGACTCCATCGTGCGGCCGGCGGCGTCGAGCAGCACCGCGACGTAATCGTAGCCGCCGTCGGCGCGCTCGGTCCGCTTCACGTCGTGCAGCTGCGCCGTGTCGTAGTCGAATTCGCCCGGCACGGGCTCAGTCGCGGGCTGCGTGGCCCGGCCTGCGGTGCCGAAGAACCCGCTGAGCCTGCGGCTGATGGCATCGACCGATTCGGCCGAGGAGATCTGCTCCAACTCGCCGCCGAGCGCGGCCAGCCGCTCTCGCTGGTCGTCCTGACTCAGCCGCTCGGCCTTGGCGACTTCGTCGAGCACGCGCCGGTGCAGCCAGCCGCTGGCAGCGCTTGTCGAAGCGGCGGCAGGATCGAGCAGCTCCGCAGCCAGTTCGGGCGGAGGCAACTCGGCGGCCAAGCGGGCGATCTCGGACTCGGCGAGTTCCGCCGCCGTCGGCCGCGCAGCCTGGAGGCCTTCGATCGTGACCAGCACCGGTGCCGCGTCCGTGAACTCACCGGCCGGCCGGCTGGTCGCTTCGGCCGAGCCCGAGTACGCCGCCAGCGGCACGTCGGCCAGGAATGCCGCCAGAGCAAATGCGAAGACCGAGCCATGTAGCAGCAGCGACAGGCGCCAGCTCCACCGCCGCCTCAGGCGCTCAGCCGCTTGCGCGGGACGCGCCGGCGCCTGCAGCGTCAGGCCGCAGAGCCACTGGTTCAGGGCGTCGTCGAGAGCAGCCGCGGGCTCATTCATGGCGCAAATGCACGAAAGCAACGGATCTATTGTACTGCCGGGCTCTAGCTGGCGTCGATGTTGCTATTTGCCGCGCAGGCCCCTAAAACAATCGGCTGGATCGCGCGGTGTTGGCCACTCTGGCCGCTGATTCTCCATTCTTTCGCAGCCGTGAACCGCCAGCCCTTTCAGACTCCGCCTCGCGTCTGGCAGCCCAGGATGACGCCGTGGCTGGTGCGGCTGTGGCGTCCATTGATCAATCGCGAGTTGCACCGCGAACAGAAGATTGTCCAGATCGATGTGGCCGGAATCGAGCACGTCCAGCGGGCGCTGGCCGGAGGCACGGGTGTGCTGGTAACTCCCAACCACTCGTTCCACTACGACTCTTATGTGCTCATCGAGGCAGCCCACCGGGTCGGCACGCCGTTCCACTTCCTCACGGCCTGGCAGGTGTTTGCCATGAGCAAGTGGCACGAGCAGCTGATGCTCCAGTGGCACGGCTGCTTCAGCATCAACCGCGAGGCGGCGGACTTGGGCGCGTTCAAGACGGCGGTCGAAATTTTGCGGACTAGCCGCGAACCGCTAGTAATCTTTCCGGAGGGGGACATTTACCACAACAACGACCGCGTGACGCCGTTCCGCGACGGCGCGGCGGCGATCGCCATGTCGGCCGCCAAGAAGGCGGAGCGGCAAATCGTCTGCGTACCTGCGGCGCTGAAGTGCTTTTACGTGGACGATCCCAGCGAGAGCCTGCAGCGGCTGATGGCGCGGCTGGAGGAGTCGATTCACTGGCGGCCGCGGCCGGAATTGCCGCTGGCCGAGCGGATCTACCGCTTTGCGGAAGGGCTGCTGGCGCTCAAGGAATATGAATACCTGGGCGGGGCCCGCAGCGGCGCGGTGAAGGAGCGGACCCAGGCGCTGGCCGACGCAGTGCTGTCGCGCCTCGAGCAGCGGCATTCCGTGCCCAACAAGGGAGGCATCGTGCCCGAGCGCGTCAAGGAGGTTCGCCGGGCCGTCATCAAGGCGGTGGAGCAGGACGGGCAGAGTCCGGACGCGAAGCAGCAGTTCGCCGCCGACATGGACGACCTGTTTTTCGTGATCCAACTCTTCAGCTATCCGGGCGACTACCTGGCCGAGCAGCAATCGATCGAGCGGATTGCTGAGACGCTCGACAAGTTCGAGGAGGACGTGCTCAAGGCCGATTATCCCGGCATCCGCGGCACGCGGCGGGCGATCGTGCGGTTCGGCGAACCAATCCCCGTCCCCAAGGAGCGCGAAGCGAAGGGTAGCGTCGAGCAATGGACCGACCTCGTGGAGAGTCACGTGCAGGGGCTCTTAGATGAAATCAACGGCAAATCCAATGGCCGAGAAATGACGGCGAGGCACGGTTGAGATGCTCGAGTTGATCGACGTAGCGATTAAGTTTGGCCGCCTGCAGGTGCTCCAGCCGACGTCGGTGCGCTTCGAGCGCGGAAAGACGACGGTGCTGATCGGGCCCAGCGGCTGCGGCAAGTCCACGCTGCTGCGAATCATGATCGGACTGGTCGAGCCGGATCAGGGGCAGGTGCTGATCGACGGGCAGCCGCTGACACCGGCGAGCGTGCTCTCGCTGCGGCGGAAGATCGGCTATGTCATTCAGGACGGCGGTCTGTTTCCGCACCTCTCGGCGCTGGACAACGTCGGCCTCTTGGCCCGCCACCTGGGCTGGACCAGGCTGGAGGTCCGCAGCCGCGTGGAAAAGCTGGCTGAGCTGACGCGCCTTCCGCAGGAAGCGCTGGCCAAGTATCCGGCGCAACTCTCCGGCGGGCAGCGGCAGCGGCTGGGAATCATGCGGGCCCTGATGCTCGACCCGGACGTGATCCTGCTCGACGAGCCAATGGGCGCGCTCGATCCGCTGGTGCGCTACGACCTCCAGGAGGACCTGCGGAAGATCTTCCAGACTCTCGGCAAGACCGTCGTGATGGTTACGCATGACATGGGCGAGGCCGGCTTCTTTGGCGACCGCGTGCTGCTCTTGGGCAGCGGCTGCATCGTGCAAGACGGCACGCTCGACGAGTTAATCGCCGCGCCGGCCGACGACTTCGTGCGACGGTTCATCAGCGCCCAGCGGCTGCCGGGGTTAAACGGAAAGGAGGTCGCGCCATGAACACGCTGCTCCGCCTTTCGGCGGTGGCTATTCTGGCCGCAGGCACGGCGGCGGCCCAAGAACAAAAGCCGCTGGTGCGAGTCGGCTCGAAGGCCTCGATCGAAAATGTAACCCTGGGTGAATTGCTCACGCATCTGGTCAACAGCAGCGGCGCGGAGGCGCGGCACCGCGCGGCGCTGGGCGGCACGCAAATCGCCTTTCAGGCACTCAGCAAGGGCGACATCGACGTCTATCCCGAATACACCGGCACGCTGACGGCCGAGATTCTCCAGGGCGAGCAAGTCCGCAGCGACGAGGACCTGCGGGCGGCGCTGGCTCGTCGCGGGCTGTCCCTCAGCCGGCCGCTGGGATTCAACAACACCTACGCCCTCGGTTTGCCGGACGTCGCGGCAAAGCGGCTGAACCTGCGAAAGATTTCCGATCTGGCCCGGCCCGAACACGCGGGCCTGCGGCTCGGCTTTAGTGAGGAATTCATGAACCGAGCCGACGGCTGGCCGGGGCTGCAAGCCGCGTATCAACTGCCGCACCGGCCCCAGTCGCTCGACCACAGCCTGGCGTATCGCGGGCTGGCGGCGGGGTCCATCGACCTGACCGACCTCTACTCGACCGACGCCGAGATCGCCTACTACAAGCTACGGCTGCTGGAGGACGACCGCGGTTACTTTCCCGAGTATCACTGCGTGCTGCTCTTTCGCAACGACCTGGCCAATCGCGCGCCGCAAGTGCTGGCGGCGCTGGCCCGGTTGGAAGGGGCGATCGACAACGCGGCAATGAGCGAGATGAACACGCGCGTGAAGACTGACCACATCCGCGAGCGGCAGGTCGCCGCCGACTTCCTGGCGAGCAAACTCGGAATGAAGGTCGAGCTGCGACGGGAACCGAATCGGCTGTGGGCGGCGACGCAGGGGCATTTGCTGCTGGTCGGCGTGTCGCTGGCCGCGGCTGTCCTGATTGCCCTGCCGCTGGGGATCTGGTCGTACAAATGGCCGCGGCTGGGGCACGGCATCATGGCGCTGGTCGGCATCGTGCAAACGCTGCCGTCGATGGCCGTGCTGGCGTGCATGCTCACGTTCCTGCCGATCGGGCCCGCGCCGGCGATCGTTGCCCTGTTCTTCTACAGCCTGCTGCCCATTGTCCGCAGCACGCTCACGGGGCTCAAGGAAATCCCCAATCACCTCAAGGAGTCGGCGATTGTGCTTGGGCTCTCGCCGCGGGCCCGCCTGTGGCTGGTCGAGCTGCCGATGGCCTCGCGCTCGATCCTGTCGGGGATCAAGACGGCGGCGGTGATCAACGTCGGAACGGCGACCATCGGCTCGCTCGTCGGTGCAGGCGGCTATGGCGACGCGATCCTGGCCGGCATCCGCCTGGTCGATATCCCGCTGATTCTCCAGGGCGCCGTGCCGGCAGCCGTCTTGGCACTGCTCGTGCAGGGCGGGTTTGATCTGCTCGAGCCGCTCGTCGTGCCGAAGGGCTTGCGGCTGGCGGCCGGCAAGAGCTAGACGCCGCGGGCCGGCCGCTTTGGCGACCGGCCCCGGGCGATTCATCGCCCTTCATTCCGGCAGTCTGCGCTGCGAGACTACCTCCGCCTTCGTCCGCTCGGCGGCGGATCGTTGCCGAGCAGGTCCAGCATTAAGCCGGGATCTCCGAAGAACGCGTCGGCTGCTTCGCCTTCGCCTTCTTCACCTTCGCCGCCGCCGCCGTTGGGCTGATTGTTCAGGAAGTTGATAATTATCAAAGCGTCGATGGGCGAGACGAAGTTGTCGTCGTTGACGTCGAGGTACGGCCCCGCCGGTCCCGGAGTTGGAGCCGCCACGCCGCCGGCGTTGATGTAGTTGATGACCAGCAAGGCGTCGATCGGCGAGATGCTGCCGTCGGCATTCACGTCCAGCGGGTCGCGCTCCTCCTGCAGCTCGCCAACGGTGCCCGTGGCGGTCACAGGCGGATCGAAGTTGCCGACGATCGGCAGCGCGAACTGGTCGCCGTACTGAATGTAGTTGTCCTTGCCAAACGGCGTCGGCTCAAAGCGGACGATGTTGCCAGGGCCGGCAATCAGCGGGTCATCCACGATCCGGCCGTTGCTGTAGGCCGCGGCGACCAGCCCATACGTAGCAAAGCCCAGGTACTCGCCCGGTCCGTCGCCGGGGGCATACGCGCCGCCAGTGATCGAAGGACCAATCTGCGGCGGCACCCCCGGCGGCGTGTTGTTGTTCACCACTCCCGAGATCAGGAAGTACCATTCGGCGCCCTCGGTTGGCGGCACGCCGTCGCGAGCTGGAACCCACAGGCCCACGTCTTCGATGCCGTCCTGGTTCATGTCGGCGGTGACCGGCTGTTCGCCCGGCCCGATGAAGCCGAACTTGAATTCGCGCTCGATCGATCCGTTGACTCCCGTGGGCACCCCGTTGGTAAGAGTGTTCAGGGCGGCGACCGGTCCCGGCGCCCCGACGGAGCTAAGGTCGAAGGCAAAGACGTCGTCGGTCCAGGTGGCCAGGTCGTCCACACCGTCGCCGTCGAAGTCGCCGACGATGGGATATCCCGGCCGCGGCCAGTTGATCGTGGTATCGACCTGGAAGTTGTGGTTCGTGTCGAGCCGCCACTGCGTGCCGGTGAACAGGCCGACCTCGTCGCCGAGATTCGCGCCGAAATTGCCCGCGACCGGCAAGCCGTTGACCTGGGCCGGATCGACGACCTCGATGTCCGGCACGCCGTTGTTGTTGGTGTCGATCAACCAGCGGAACGCGCCGTGGAAGCGGCCATAGGCCCCGAGCTTGTCGAACAGCGCGACGCCGGCGTCCTCCGCCCCGGTGGGCTCGAACTTGCCCGCGAACAGGTCGTCGCTGGTCAGACCCAGCATGTAGGTAATGTCGCGGTTGGTGAAGTCCGTATTGTTCGGATCGAACTGGTTGTTGCCGTTGATATCGACCCAGACGCTGCCGGCCGCCCAGACCGCGACTTCCGGCCGGCTATCGACCGTGAAGCGAGCGATAAAGTCGCCGCCGGGAATGCCGTCGCCTGTCGGTACGCCATCAACGCCCAGCACGTCGGGGAAGTCGGGCGACGGTGGCGGACTGTCGTGCGGCTCGTCGGCATTGCTCTCGCCATCGAGCTTATTGCCGGCAAGATCGATGATCCCATCGTCATTGACGAACAGAGTGAACCGGTCGTCTGGCAGCGGGGCACCGATGTCGTCGGCCGTGTTGAAGATGCCGTCGGCGCCGGGTTTGCGGAAGATGAGCTCCACGCGCCCGGTGGCGGGCTGGCCGTCCACGACGGCGTCCAGAGTGGCCTCGACGTCCAGGATCGGAATGATGCCGTTGTAGTCGCCCGTCACCAGGTAATGCCCGGGATTCTCGGCGACGTCTTCCTTGAACGCCGGCGAATCGAAGGCAGGGAGGTCCCGGGCCGGGAAGTCCACGATCTCGATGAAGATCGAGTTGACGAGCGGCGTCGGGCCATCGGTCGAAGGCTTGGGATCAAACAGATCGTACACGTCGTCGATGCTGCCCGACGGGGCGTTGATCGTGACGTCGATGATCTGCGGGCCCTGCACATCGATAAAGATGTCCAATTCCTGCGGCGTCACATTGTCGTTGACGTTGCCGGCGACATCCTCCGCGGTGACGAACACGGTCCGCGTACCGCCGAGGCCGATGAAGAACCGCGGGTCGTTGAAATTGATGACCGACTCGATCTTCCAGAAGCCGTTGGGCTCCTGCTGGTTGCCGTCGAGCGGAATGGCCGTGTCCTGGCCGATGAACACGTCGATGTTCGGATCGAAGACGCCGTTGGGCGCCACGTCAATCCCCATATCAAATTCGCCGTTGCCATTCAAGTCAAAGAACACGTCGGCAAACAGGCGGATGGTGGCGTCCGCCTCGGCTCGCCCCCAGAAGGTGGGCGTGAGGTCGTTCGTCACCAGGTCGAAGATCGTATCGGGATTGGGAATGACGAAGCTGTCGCTGTCGGCGGTGAGGCCGTCTCCGTCGATGCCCGGATCGCCGAACGAAACCGGCGGCTCGGTTGTATCGACGAAGATCTCCAGCGATTGGGCAAAGGCGCCATAACCCTGCGCCTGCTGCGGGTTGGCCGGATCGATCATCTCGGTGCGCGCCGAGATGAAATAGCTCCCGTCGGGCGTCAGCGAAGTGATAAACGACCCGGCCGAGCCAAACGTAAAGCTGAACAGGCCCGGCCGATTCGTCACATCGACCGGCTGGGCGTAGCCGGCCAGCACGAGCGCAGTAGTCTGATTGCTCGTACCGTTCTCCGTAACGAAAATCGGCACGCGGAAACCGGCGCCGGACGCAAGGGGCACGTCAAGCAACACGCTGCTGATGTGCGGAATGCCGATGAACTGGTCGGGCGGATCGCCCGGCGCCGTGCCGTTGAAGGGCACGTCGTCGAGCGTGGCTACGCCGGCGAGCGTGATCACATCCGGCACGCGGAGGAAGATCGTGGGCGTATTGTCACGGGTGATGTTGTCGTTGTTGTTGCGGCCGGTATCGACGCTCTCGACTTGGAAGGTGTCTCCCACCACCGGAGCCGCCGAAAACGGGAAGGCGAAAATGAATCGCCCCGTAGCGCCGATGTAATCGGCGATCACGGCTTCCTCCCCGCGGATGCCCAACGTGGTCGTATCGAACTTGAAGCTCAGCACCTTGCCGTTGAAAAAGTCGTCCGGGAACAGTCCGGCCAGGTTGCTCTGGAATTGACTGGCGGTCAGCGGAGCGCCGGCTGCCACGGCGCCGTCAATGATGCGGTCGTCCAGCTCCAGGTCAAACGGCACTGGGGCGGGCGTATTGATGACCGAGACATTGTAGATGTTGATCGCGGGCGAATTGAGGTTCCCCAGGGCCGCGCCCTTGATCCGCAGGAAGTACGTCTGGCCCGCGACGGCGGGAATGCGGATTCGCTCGTCGTCGTTGGCATCGTTGACTCCGAATGCGCCGGTGCCGGCGATTTCAACCGGCAAGCCGTCGGCGTCA
>DASRJB010000817.1:0-16640 GCA_035649715.1 Pirellulaceae bacterium | reverse complement strand
CGTCCTCCCGTCGAGCAGCGCCCACACCGCGTGCTCGATCTCGGTCAGGTACGCGTACGTCAGCGCCAGCGGATCGTGGAGGACAAAGTGTCGCTGGCCGGCGAACCACTGCTCGCGTACCACCAGGTCGCGGCGCTGCCGAAGCAGCAGTGGACGATCGACAGTCGCGCTGGCGAGCATGTTGGCTACCGGATCGTCAGCGTCCCGCGCGAGCCGGGTTGGAGCGCGAAGGTCGGGTTCTCGATTTCCGCCAGCACGCGGACCTGGCGATTGATGGGATCGATCTCGGGGCTGACGAAGATCAATTTGCCGGTGAACGCCGTGCCGGGGCTAGCCGGAGCGTCGAGCGTCAGCGCGACGGGCCGGCCTTCGAGGCTGGACTTGGCCTGGGCGGCGTCGAGGAATCCTTCCACCCGCAAACGGTCGAGGCGAATCAGCCGCAGCATTTTGTCGCCGGGCTCGACCCAGTCTCCCTGCCGCTTGTGGACCTGCACGATGACGCCGGCGAAGGGCGCGGTCGCCTGGTGGCGGGCGGTCTGGCGGGCGGCGAATTCCAGCTCGACCTTTTTCAAATCGCGCTGCAGCGCCGCTACGGAGCGGTCCTGCTGCGCCTTTTCGACCGCGAGCTTGGCTTGATCGACGGCCAGGCGGAGCTTCTCGTACTCCGCCTCGGTCACGATGTTACGCAGCTTCGCGCGGGCTTCGTCGGCCCGCCGCAGCTCGCCCTCGGCAGTGGCCAGCGTCCGCTCGGCCAGCCGCTCGGCGACATCGCTGGCCGCCTGCTGGGCCGCTACGGCCATCTCGACGCGGGCGCGATCTTCCGCATAGCGGGCCTCGGTGTCGTCGATCCGCATCAGCAGGTCGTCGGCCTTGACCCGCGATCCCTCCTGCACCGCCAGTTGCGCGATTGTTCCCTGCTCGCGGGCCGGCACATCCAGCTGGTCGATCAGCTTCACCAATACTCCGGCGATCTTGATCTCCTGCGCGCCGCACGCTTGCGAAAAACACACAACCGCCGCGCAGAGGTACAGCGATTGACGCCAAGGCGCAAAGCCGCAGAGGCGCAAAGAAATGAGGTGAGTATGCATGTTCTTTCGTTGTCCTCTTTGCCCTCTGCGTCAATGGTTCGACGTCCATTCAAAGAAAGAGCCTCAGTCGCACCGCCTCCCAGAACTCATGCAACCAAACGTAGCCCAGCGAACGGCGGCCGCAGTGCACGCGAGCCACCACCGACGCGCCGGGCCGCAGCGTCAGCTTCTCCGTTTGGGGCAGGGCAGCCGTTACCAGCACGCTCGGCGCGTTTTCCGGCGACAACTCCGTCGCGGGCGAGACTTCCTTGACCTTGGCCTCGCGCACCACGCCCGGATCGGTCCCCAGCTGAAAAGTCACTTGCATTTCTTCCGGCTTCCCGCTGGTCTCGAGAATCGGCCCGGCACGGTCGTCGGGCACGTCGAGCAGCAGCTCCCACGGTCCGGAAAGGTCGGCCACGGTCAGCAGCGAATCGCCGCGCTTGACTGGTCGGCCGGCGAGCTGCCGCTGAGCATCCCAGGTAATCACGACGCCGGCCAGCGGGCTGGTGATCTCCAGCTCCTTCAGTTGCTGCCGCACGATTTGCAGCTGCGCGTCCAGGCCGCGCAGCTCTTCTTTGAGCTGCTGCACTCGGCCGGCCAGCTGCGTGCGCGACGCGGGCGACTTGCCCTCGGTCTCGCCGCGCAGGAATTCCGTCTCCGCGGCCAGCAATTCCTCCTGCACCGTGCGCTGTTTGCCGACCAGCTCGCTCTGGGCGATGTCGAGCGCGGGGCTGTGCAGCTTCGCCAGCGTCTGGCCGAGCTGGACTTCCGCCCCGCCTTGCTGCGTCAATTCCACGACGACGGCGTCGCTGGGGGCAAACACGTGTTGCCGCCGAACCGGCATCAGCCGCCCGCGGGCTTCGACCGTCAACTCCACGGGAATCACGGCCAAAGCGATGACCGCGGCTGCCAGGACTGCAATCGCCGTCAGCGCGGGAGACCAGCGGCGGCCTGGGCCGAGGCCGAGAACGGCCGCCAGCCAGGTGAGCGGCCCGCGCAGCGGAATCCGTTCGTATTCGATCGCCTGGCTGAGCGCCGCCGCACTTGTTTCAACCAGCGCCGCCGCTCGCTTCCGCAGTCCCGAATCGATCTCCTGCCCGAATTGCTCGATTGCCAGCAGCCCAATGGTCCGCGCGGCATCGGCCGGGCCGTTCAGCAGCGGGATCACGAGCAACCCGCGGGCGTGCGATTGGTCCACAAGTGTTTGCACTTGCTCGGCGACCGGCTCCGGCAATTCGTCGGCGTCGGCGGGATAGCAGAGCGGCTCGCCGACGGCGACGACCGGCCGCGCGACCGCCTCCAGCGCCCGCACGATACCGCTCCGCCGATCAAACGTCTCCACGCCGCTAATCGCCGCCACTTTGGGATGCCGCCCCGCGCAGGCCAGCACGGACACGCGGTCGCACGACAACACGCGGCGGGCTTCATTCGCGATCGCCGCCGCCGTTAGCCGCAGGTCGAGCCGTTGGTGGATCAGCGCCGAGTATTCGACCAGCGAGGCCAGCTCGCCTTGATTCGCTTTCAGCTCGCGGAGCAGTCGGCCGCGGTGGAATTGCTCGGCGATGTCGCAGGCCGTCCTCACCAGCCGCAGATATCCCTCCTCGACGGCGCTGCGGCCATCGGGCCGCTGAAAAACTTCGACGACGTACCGCGCCTCGCCGTCGGGCGAAATCGGACAGAGGATCGCCAGCCAGGGCGAAGCATTGGCGTGCTGGGCGTCGCGAAAGGCGGGCGGGACGAGCCGCGCTTCGCCGGCAGCCGCGACCGACTCGGCCAGGCGCTGGTGGCGGCCCAGCTCCGCCGCATTGCCGGCGAGCGATTGATCGAGATGCAGCTGGCACTCGATCGCGGGCCGCCCCTCGCTGCCGAAGCTCCAGACGACGCCGCCGACCGCGGCCAGGACTCCTGTCATGCGCTCCATGAGCCGGCTGTGAAACTCGCCTGGGGGCAGGTCGCGGCGCGAGAGCTGGGCCAGTTCCTCCAGGGCCGACTCGATCTCCTGCCAGGCCTCGGCCGGCGCGAAATCGTCGAGCGGTGGTGGAGAACCGATATTCATGGCGCGGCCTGCCTTCGCCTGTAACTCTACCGCACGCTGGCAATTCTCGCCTACGGATAGGGCAGCGGCAGGCGCTGAATCTCGTTTTCCGCGCGGGCCTCGGGTGCGGGCTGCGGCAGGCGCTGGGCGGGGTCGATCGGCGGATAAGCCGGCGGCAGCGGCAAGCGCACCGGCGGCGGCTCGGGCGCCGGCTCCGGCAGGCGCATCGCGGGGGCGGGCACGGGCGCCGCAGGCTGCACCAGAACGGGCGGCGGTTCAACTTCCGGCTGCGGCAGGCGGGTCGTCGGGACTGGCTGATCCATCACCGGCGGCTGCCAGGCGGCAGGCGTCGGCGGCGCGACTGGCGCTTGCACAGGCACAACGACATCGACGTTGGGCAGCCGCGTGGTGGCCGGCTCGTGGGAATACCACAGTCGCTCGATGAAGGCCGCCGAAGGCCGAGGCGCTTGCGGCGGCGGCGAGGGCGCTGGCGCGACCTGCCGCGATGGCGGCGGCAGCGGCGGCGGCGATGGTGCTTGATTAGCAGGCGGCAGGCCAAGCTCGGGCTGCGGCCGCACCTCGAGCATGAACGGGTTAGCCGGGACGTTGACGTTCGCCGGCTGTTCCGGCTGCCGGCGGCGCGACCACTGCAAGATTGGCGCTCGCCCGGTGGACGGAAGCGTCGGCAGGCCGCTGGGCGCCGACGAAGTTTCTGCGGCCGGCGGCGCTAGCGCGGGCCCACTCGACTGCGAGGGCGCAGGCGGCAGTCCTTCCACCGGTGGCGCTTGCGGCGGCTGAACGACGATCGGCGGCGACTGCGGCTGGGCAGGAGCCGGAGGCAAGCCGCCCTGGACCGGAAGTGCGTCCAGACCCTCACCCCAGCCCTCTCCCAGAGGGAGAGGGAGCCGCGGCGCTGCACCCGTACCAATCGGCGCTGGGCCCGTTCCAGCCGGCGCTGCGCCGGTTGCCGGCGGTGGCGGCGGCATCGGCTGCGGCGGCGGGGCCGGCTGCGGCGCGGGCATGACTTCGACCGGAGGCGGTGGAATTCCCTCGGCGGGCTGCGCGGGCGTCGGCTGCTGCACGTCCGCGGGCGGGGGACGGGCGTTGACGATGGAAACCTGCTCGGCCAGGTAGATGTGCCCGTATTCGAGCAGCGTGCCCTTTTCGAAGTGCACGTTCTTGATCGCCAGCATGTGCTCGACCAGAGCCTTGTGATACTGGATGTCGGCCTCCGCCAGCCGCCGCCCGGATTCGAGCAGTTGCTCGGGCGTGACGTTTTGCCCGGTCTCGATCCGCGTGCGGACGATGTTGACGTTGTCCACGGTGGCCAGGCGGCGGTTGTAGGCCGTCTGCATGATCTTGTAGGTGCGATCGACGTCGCCCAGGGCGTTGCTCAGGTCGTGAATCACCTGCCGCTCCTGCTCCTCCAGCACCGCCTTCTCGCGGGCGACGAAGAGCTGAGCGTTTCGCACGGCGGCGTGGCCGCGGCGGAAGCCGATGGGCAGCGAGACTTCGCCGCCCAGCTGCCACTCCTGGAAATTGCCCAGGGCCAGGTTTTTGAGCGAGCTGTTCTCGAACAGGCCTTCCGGATCAGCCGGGTCGACCGGGAGCACTTGATCGCCGATCAGGGCTTTGCCCAGGCCCCGCACGCGGTAGCGGCCGAGCAAGTCGAACCGCGGCAGCAAAAAGTTGCGGGCCGCGACGAACTCCATTTCGCGGCGCTTCACCGCCAGGCGCTGCCGCAGCAGTTCCGGCCGGCGGGCGATGGCGTCGCCCGAGCTGCTGGGCCAGTCGAAAGTCACGCGGGCCGCCGTCGGCTCGTCGGCGGGGCGGATCATCCGGCCGTCGGTGATCGGCAGGCCGATCGCCAGCCGCAGCCGCCGCTCGCTGACCAGCACGCCGCCTAAGCCGCGGAAGCTGCCGCCGCTGGAGCCGTTGTTGTTCGTAGTCGAAGATTGCAGCGTGCCTGCCAGTGCGTTCTGCACGTCCTCTTCGTAGCGGAAGTACTGCTCGCGGAGCTGGGCCTCGCGCTCCAGGGCCCCTTCCTGCTGCTCGGTGTCGGCGATGACCTTGACCCGCCGCCAGGCTTCCAGGGCGACGTTGCGGGCCTGCAGCCGGGCGTCCAGGTCGCGGTAGGCAAAGTACAGATCCCAGTAGGCGTTCTCGACGTTGCTCACCACGTCGCGGATGCCGATCTCAAATTCGGCCACGCTCATGTCGGTGTTGACGCGGGCGATCAGCACGCCGTTGTAGAAGCCCGGAATCGCGTTCGGCCCGGCCAGCCGGTTGAACCGCGCCCCCGCGCCTTGATAGAGCGGCTGACGGAGTTCGGCCTCGACCAGCGTGTCCCAGACGCTGGGAAAGCGGTTGAAGCTGGCGTTGTTGAAGTCGTAGGTGCTCGTGCCGCGGAGCGTCATCCGCGTGCCGGCCACGCCCAGCTTGCTGATCTGCGACTGGAAGTTGATCAGGTCCTGCTTGAAGAACCGCGTGCCGCCCGAGGCCACGAAGTTGTTGATCATCCGGTCGTTCTTCTCGGCGATCACGCTGGAGGCCAGCGTCGCGTCGAACTCGCTGAGGGCCGCCTCCATGCCGAACCGCGGCTCGGTCGCAATCAGCGAGGGGCCGAGGATCGTCCGCGTCGTGTCCGGCGAGCGGATGACCGTGCCGCCCAAATCGCGGAGGACGCTCGTGCGGGCCAGCGCCGTCTGAAGGGCCTCCTCCACCGTCATGTCCCACCACTCCCGCGGCTCCTGCGGCGCGGCGTTGTGGTCGAGCGTCCGCGGCTCGGGCGTATTGATGTTGTCGCTGGGGGGCGTCGTCAGCTCGGGGTGATCGACCGTCGCCGCAACCTGCTTGTAGTGTGCCAACTCTGCGTCGTAGGCGCGATTCGGTCCCGCCAGGTTGCAGCCTGCCAGGCTGGCAACCAGGATTGCAGCGATCGCTAGCAAACGTCTCAGCATTTGCGCGCAGCATGAGGGGACGTGGAATCGTCTCCTAAAATCGGCAAGATGCCCCGCTCGCGCGCCGTCAAAATCGTTACAACCGCTAGAATCGACGGAATCGGCAGAGGGGCCGCCACAGGAATATGCTGCGCCGTTTGCCCAGCTTCACTGGGGGGTTCCCGTTGGCGTTTTTCGCATCTCCACCTTGTCGAAGGCCGCGACCCCGGTCGCGCCGAACAGGCCGATCCGCAGGATCCCTTCCCGGGCTTCGGGGGGAATGCGGAACGTCTTGGATTCCTGGTGCCAGTCGCTCGTCCCTTTGAACGGGCCAAGGAGCAGGTTGCCCAGGTCTTTGCGCTGCTCGCTGTAGAGCGTTATCACGATGTGCGGCGCGGCGTCGTCGGCGCCGCCGACGACGTTCTCAGTTCTTACCTGTCCGCTCACCGTCAGCTGCGACACCTTGCGCCCGTCGATTGCAAATCCCTGGAGCAAGTGCGAACCGAGTCCCGGCTCCGAATTCTTGAACTCGACAAAGTGCTCGCCTTCGGGCGCTTTGGCGTCGGTCTTCCACTCGACCAGCCGCTCGTAGTACCAGCCGGGCTGCGCCCCGTTTTTGAATTGCGAGGCGTCCTGCTCGAAGCTCCCGTTGACGACCTGCGGGTTGGTCGGGTCGGGCTGCACCGCCCGCTGCTCCTCGGCCTTGCCGGTCATCGGCACGAACAGCGTCGGCAAGAGGGCCAGCGACTCCAGCTTGCCGCCCTTCTTCCGCAGCATGTAGAGCGTTTGCGAATACCGCTCGCCCACCGGCACGATCATCAGCCCGCCGTCGGCCAGCTGATCGACCAGCGGCTGCGGCGCTTTCTCCGGCGAGCAGGTGACGATGATCTTGTCGAACGGAGCGTGCTGGGGCCAGCCTTGATAGCCGTCGCCGACCTTGACGTGCACGTTCTTGTAGCCCAGTCGCTTCAGGCGAGCCTCGGCCGATTTGCCGAGCGACTCGACGATCTCGATCGTGTAAACCTCCTTGACCAGCGGGCTCAGGACCGCCGCCTGGTAACCGCTGCCGGTGCCGATCTCCAGCACCTTGTCGCCCGGCTGCGGATCGAGGGCCTGCGTCATCTGCGAGACGATGAGCGGCGAGCTGATCGTCTGCTGCCCGCCGATCGGCAGGGACATGTCGAGGTAGGCCTTGGCGATCTGGTCGCGGCTGACGAACTCGTGGCGCGGCGTGTCGCGCATCGCCTGCACGACCCGCGGATTAGTCACGCCCGCCGGCACCAGGATCTCATCGACCAGCTTGTGGCGGGCCTGCTCCAGCTGCGTGCGATTCTGGGCGGCCGCCTGGCCGGAAAATCCGCACAAAAGCGATAACGAAACGACCGTCATCAGCCGCGACATGCCGAATCCTCCCAGCCCCACTTTCTTCAATATACAGTACTCCGCGAGCGCGCGGCCTGCCTAAAATGTGCGTCATGCGAGGTCTCAAGCACGGCGAACGCAGTTTGGTTTTGGCAGCGGCGGCGTGGCTGCTCGCGGCGGCGAGCGTCAGTCGCGCCGACGATGCGGACCAGCGGGCGAGCGCTGCCGATGCCGCGGCCCTGCGGCGCGTCGTTTCGCTGTGGCATAGCGGGCAGCAGCAGCCGGCGTGGTTCCTGTACCAGGACACCGTGCGGCGCTTGAACGCCGACCTGAAGCTGAATGAGCCGCGGCAGGCCCGACTGTCCGCCTTGCGGCGCGAAGCGGCCGAGGCGATCGGCGCACAGTTCGGCCCGCGGCCGATTCAGCTCGATCGCAAGTCGCGACTCGTCCGCGAAGGCGACTGGCCGCAGTGGGGCGGCTGGGGCGGGCGGAACAACGTGGCTCTCGCCGACGCCGGACCGGAGGATTGGAATCCTGGCGACTTCGACCGCCGCACCGGGGTGTGGCTGCCCGGGACGAGCCGCAATGTGAAGTGGACAGCCGCGCTGGGCAGCCAGACCTATGGCAGTCCAACCATTGCTGGTGGCAAGGTCTTCGTCGGCACCAACAACGCCACTGGGTACTTGAAGCGTGCGCCGGCGGACGTCGATCTGGGCTGCCTGCTCGCGTTTCGCGAGCGCGACGGCCACTTCCTTTGGCAACACTCCAGCGAAAAGCTGCCGGCGGGCCGCGTGCACGACTGGCCGATGCAGGGCATTTGTTCGACGCCGCTGGTCGAAGGCGATCGCCTGTGGTTCGTGACCAACCGCTGCGAGGTCCGCTGCCTCGACACGGAGGGCTTCTACGACGGCGTCGATGACGGACTGCCGGCTGCCGCGGAGCCGGTGCGGCTGTTCGATCTGCCGCGACCGCGGCCGCCGCTGCTCGACACCCTGCCGGAGCTCGCGGCGGCGCTCGACGCCGGCCGGTTGCCGGAGGAACTGCGCCCGAGGTTTACTGCGGCTGGAATCGAACTTCCCGCCGACGTGGCCGTCAAGCAGGCGGACTTGCCCGGCGCGGCCGAGCGCCGCTGGTTGCTGGAAGCCAACTTCGGACATGCCCAGCGAGGCCTCCTGATCGGCTACGATCGCCGCCAGCTCTCGGCATTTCAGATTCTCACCGTGGAGGATCGCAGCGAGGCCGACGTGGTGTGGGTGCTGGACATGCTGAAGGAGCTGGGCGTGTCGCCGCACAACATGACGGTCTGTTCGCCGACGGCGTATGGCGACGTGCTCTTCATCTGCACGGCCAACGGCGTGGATGAATCGCATAGCACGATCCCCGCGCCGCAGGCGCCGACGTTCATCGCCCTCGACAAGCGGACGGGCCAGGTGCTCTGGACCGACAATTCCGCCAGCAGCCAGGTGCACCATGCCAACTGGGGCTCGCCGGCCGTCGGCGTCTTCGCCGGCGTGCCGCAGGTGATCTTCGGCGGCGGCGACGGCTGGGTCTACAGCTTTCACGCGACCGAGTGGCAGGGCGGCAAGCCGACCCTGCTCTGGAAATTCGACACCAACCCGAAGGACGCGGTGCTGACGCTCGGCGGCCGCGGCATGCGGAACGAGCCGATCGCGTTTCCGGTCGTTTACGACGGAATGGTGTACGTCACCATCGGACAGGATCCGGAGCACGGCGAGGGAGACGGCGGACTGTGGTGCCTCGATCCGACGCGCCGCGGCGACGTCAGCCCGCAGCTCGCCGTTCGGGCCGACGACCGGACCCAAATCGTGCCCTACCGGCGGAAACAGGCGATCGACGCCGCGGCGGGCGAGATTGCCATCGACAATCCGAACTCGGCTGCCCTTTGGCATTACGGCCGTCGCGACGCCAACGGCGACGGCAAGCTCGAATTCGAAGAGGCCATTCACCGCTCGATCTCCAGTATCGTCGCCCAGGACGACCTGCTGCTGGCTGTCGATTTCTCCGGCCTGTCGCACTGCCTGCACGCCAAGACCGGGCGGCTCTATTGGACGTGCGACCTGCTAGCCGCGGTCTGGAGCACGCCGCTGGTCGTCGGCGACCGGGTCTATGTCGCCGACGAAGACGGCGATGTAGCTATCCTGCGTCTGCATCCCGACCCGAAGCTCGGCACGCAGTGGAAACCGGACGACAAGCCGCCCTTCTTTGGGACGCGCGAGCCGCTCTTCGAGATCAACATGGGCCGCTCGGTGTATTGCACGCCGGCGTTTGCCAACGGCGTGCTCTACATCGCGGCCAAGGACCACCTGTTTGCGATTCCGGGGCCGGTTTCGCCGTAGTTCACATCCCGGTCGTCAGCGTGAAGTTGTGCTTCTGGCCGTTGCGGAGCACGACGACCGGAATCTGGTTGCCGGGTTTGACGACGTTGAGCGCGTGGTGCAGCAGGTCGGTCTCGCGGGTCAGGTCGGTGCGGCCGTCGAACGAAATCAGGACGTCGCCCGCCTGGAAGCCGGCCCGCTTTGCGCCGTCGTGCGGCGAATACTGCCCGACGTGCTCGGCCTTGAGAGCCAGCCCGCTGGCGGGCAGCTTTTGCTCGGCCCGCAGCTCGGGCGAGATGCTCTTCAGAAACAGCCCGCCGAGGGCCATTCGCCGCAGCTCCCAGCTGGAGGCCCGCCAGGCAATGTCGTCGCGCCGCCGCCAGCCGGCGGGCAGTTCGAGCTTCACGTCGGCCGCCTTGCCGCCGCGCTGAACGGTGGCCACGACCGAGCCGCCAGCGGCGGGCACGTGGTGCAGCACCCATTGCACGTCGGCGATCGAAAGGGGCGTCTGGCCGGCGATTTTTGCAATCTCATCCCCCGCGCGGAAACCGGCCTGCTCGGCCAGCGAGCCGGATTCGACGCGCAGCACGGTCGCCCGCTCGCGGGGATTGAGGATCAGGCCGAGCGCCTTCGGATGCGGATAGGGAAAGAGCACGTCCTCGGGCAGCGCGCCTCCCTTGTCGCGGTGCATCTGCTTCAGCGAGTCGCCGATCTGGTGGCAGTGGATGCAGCTCTGCACGACGTTGCCCTCATAGTTGAGCTGCGAGCCGTACTTCCCCTTTAGCCGCGGCAGATTCTCGGGCACGGCAAATTCCGGGGCCGGCCCGCGCTTCAGCGCCAGCTCGGCCTTGTTCGCCGGATACGCGGCGTGCAAGGCCAGCGCCCCGTCGAGCGCCTTGGCCAGCCCCTCGATCGACACGTCGTCGGCCCAGTGCGAGTGGTCGGAGCGCGTGCCGTAGCGGCCATAGATCGCCCCGTCGGCGTTCAGCATGAACACGGCGAACGACTGGTCGGTGTCGAACTGAAATAGCGACAGATCGAGGCCGTTGGCCGAAACGATCCGCACGCGGACGAACTTCTCCAAGAGCGGCCGCAGCTTGGGGTCGGTCTCGACCAGCTCTTCATCCAGCTTCACGCAGTCCTCGCACGGAATGCACCGCAGTGCCACCAGCAGCGGCTGACCAGTTTTCTTCGCGTCGGCAATTCCCTTCGCGAGGTTGTTGTAAATCCAGAAGCCAGCGGCTTCGACCTTGGCCTTGTCGTTGCGGACCTTTTCCTCGCGAGTCTGAGCGTCGGCGACGCCGGCAGCGAGCAGCACGACGGCAAAAGCAATCCAGGCGCGGTTCATGAGCTGGTCCTTGGTGAACTTGGAGGCCCGATTATTGCCTTGCCCGCCAGGCAACTCAACCGGCGAGTAGGATTCGCACAGCAGCTGCGGTACACTCCCGGCATCCCCGATCCGGAGCCAATCATCATGCGCTATCGCCGTCTCTCCCTCGCTCTCTCTCTCCTTCTCTCCTTCCTCCCATTCGCCGCCAGCGCCGCCGACTTTCCGCCTCCGGAAAAACTGCCGGCCAATCCGCAGCTGCCCGATCCGCTGGTGATGCTCGACGGCACGAAGGTCACGACCAAGGAGCAGTGGGAGCAAAAACGCAAGCCGGAGCTGAAGGAGCTCTTTCAGCACTACATGTATGGCCGGCTGCCGCCGGAGCCGCGGGTGCAGAAAGCCAATCTGCTGTTCACCGATCCCAATGCTCTCGGCGGCAAGGCGACGCTCAGCGAAGTGAAAATTACCTTCGAGCAGCCGATGCTGGAGCATGCCATTCACGTGCTGCTGATCCGGCCCAACGGCGTCAAGCAGCCACCGGTGTTCCTGGGAATGAATTTTTGCGGCAACCACACGCTGCTCGATCATCCCAAGATTCACCTGCCGGAAGGTTGGGTCCGCAACTCCTGCCCGGGCGCAGTGAACGAGCGGGCGACCGACAAGGGCCGCGGCGGCCAGCAGGACGTCTGGAACGCCGATTTGATCGTCAGCCGCGGATATGCCCTGGCCTCCTTCTACAGCGGCGACATCGATCCCGACACGGCCGACCTCTCCGACGGGATCGGCCCGGCGTATTGGAAGGATGGCAAGCCGGCCGGCGACGACGCGGGCACGATCGCCCTCTGGGCCTGGGGATTTCACCGCGCCGTGGACTATCTGGATAGGGTCGAGGGTTTTCAGATCGATCCCAAGCGGATCGCCGTCGTCGGCCACTCCCGCAACGGCAAGACGGCGCTGTTGGCCGGGGCCTTCGACGAGCGGATCGCAATGGTGATTCCGCTGCAGGCCGGCTGCGGCGGCACCGCGCCCAGCCGCACGGCCGACACGCGGGCCGAATCGGTCAAGCGGATCAACACCAGCTTCCCGCACTGGTTCTGCGACAACTTTCCGCTGTTCAACGACCAGGTCGAGCGGCTGCCCTTCGACCAGCATTGCCTGATCGCCCTCTGCGCCCCGCGGCCCGTGCTCTTGCCCAACGCCGAGGAGGACCTGTGGGCCAACCCCAGCGGGCAATTCGAGCTGCTGCAAGCGGCGTCGCCCGTCTATCGGCTGCTCGGCGCGGAAGGCGTGCCGGCCAGCGCGAAGCCCGAAATGAACAAGCTGCTCGATTCGCGCTTGGGCTATTTCATCCGCCCCGGCAAGCACGCCATGACGCGGGCGGACTGGGAAGTGTTCCTGGCCTACGCCGACAAATATTTCAAATAGCCGGGGCTCCGCTGGCGAATGCAGGCCCAATGGGCCGACCTTCGTCAGCCCTGGGCGCTGCGGCGCAGCCGCGAGCCCAGGGTGGGAGCGAAAGGGAATCCGCCAGTCCTGCAAGGGCGAGATTGGACGAATCCGTACCGCCTCAATTCCGGCCCGTTGGGCCTGCGCGCTCCTTGTGGTGCGATTACCGCGGGCTACGCCCGCGGCTGACGAAGGTCGTCCCGTTGGGCCTGCAATCCGCGTGGTCGCCGTCCAATCTGCCACTTGCCATCTGGAGAAAGCCCTCTGCGGCGCGCATTTTCTTGAAAATAGTTGCAAGGCCAAACGGCGTAAGCATTTGCGAAGGCGTTGTTCGGCCATTTTGCGGGCGAAGCGGCCAAAATCGGGGAAGGCTATGGTATAATCTGTCCACTTGTCGAGAAGAGGCGATCAACACGCCCGGCTCGTGTTTTCCCAAGCGGCTGCTGCCGAAGCGGCGGTGCCAAGTTCTTTGTCGATTCCGGGTTCGTTAAGTCAACTCGCTCCGCCAGTCGCCGGCAGCGGCGTGGTCGCGCTGCACTGGCAGAGCGCGACCACTGGTCGCGGCTTTGGCGGAGCTCGCGTCGCGCGGAGCATCATGGAGCAAGGGCTGCTCCGGCTAATATCTGCTCTCTAGCACTTATTAAGTACTACTTAACCGATTTTGGCCTTGTCGCCGCAAGCTGATGACGCGTCAGCAGTTGTGGCGGAAAATCGCGAAAGGCGTCAGTTGCGTGCCATCCATCCAGGGGGCCGCGCAAGTCGAAGGCCCGGCTAAACGCTCAGCACGCGGTCGCGGCCGCGGACGAGCCAGTTGCCTACGTGCCGGCCGCCGGAGACGACAAACACCTGCTGCTGGAGGTTGCAGGTGGGGCAGATGTGCTTGGGAATCGCGAGCAGCTCGTCGCCGGGCGTGAAGCGGCGGGACTCGCTCGTTTCCAGCACGAGGTGCTCTTCGTTTTGCAGCACCGGCTGGGCGTCGGGCAGGTCGGGGAACCGCAGCCGATTGGCCAGCGGCATCTCGGAGGCCAGAGCCTTGTATCCCAGGTCGAGCGTGACCCGCTCGGCCGTCGGCCGGCTGATGACGCGAGTCAGCAAAAGCGCCGCGGGCGTGAACCGCAAGTCGGGGAACATGTCGCCATAGCCGAAGTCGTAAAAAATGACCGTGCCCGGGCTGAGCTCGATCGCCGGATGATCGATCTCGGCGAAGATCGGAAACGAGCCCGTGCCGCCGGCCACGATCCGCGGTACGCCCAGCCCCCGCGCGGTCAATTCGTCGTACAAGGCCAGCGCTGGCCGACAGCAGCCGTGGACCGCCGCCCGCCGCTCGGCCAGGTCGGTTTGATGGTTGTGGCCGTCGTAGAGGTGCAAGCCGCCCGGACGAATTCCCTTGGTCGCGGCGATTTGCTCATAGAGCCGGCGGGCTTCCGCTCCGGCGGGGATTCCCGTACGGTGCTGGCCGCAGTCGATGTCGAGCAGCACCTCCACGCTGCATCCGGCGGACGAAAGCGCCTCGCCCAGCGCGGCGAGCGGCCGCGGATGGTCGGCCGTCACCTTGAAGTTCGCTTCCGGGTACTTCCGCACCAGCGCCGCCACGCGGCCGATGTTCGGGCCGACGGGGTTATAGGCCAGGAAGATGTCCCGCGCACCGGCCTCGGCCAGCAGCTCCGCTTCGGCGATCGTCGCGCACTTGTGCTTCGTGATGCCGCGGGCCAACTGGAGCTCGGTGACTTCCCGCATCTTGTGCGTCTTGCAGTGCGGGCGGAGCCGAGCGGGCGAGCCGGCGATGCGGATCATCTCGGCCAGATTCTGTTCGACCAGGTCGCGGAACACGACGAGACCCGGCGAGAGAATCTGCGAAGTGTCGGCGATGGCGTACCGAGGATCGTTCACGATTCGTTCAGCTATCTTTGGGAGGAGAACCGCGCTTGGAACGGATGGCAGATAGGAATTCTCACACGGAGCCACAGAGACCACAGAGGAGGAAAGGAATTGATGGGAGACCCGGTTTTCTGAACCCAACTGACTGCTCTGTGTCCTCTGTGCCTCTGTGTGAGATTCTTCCGATGAGCACGCCGAGCCTTCCCTGGCGACTCCATTCACTTGATCGCCCCGCGTTCCTTCAGCCACTGAATGCCGGCGGGGATGCCTTCGTTGATCATCGAGTCGTAATGGTCGCCGCTGGCCGCGGTGACGTATTTGACGTCCGTCCCCTTCTGCTTGAGCTCGTCGGCGAAGGCATTGGTGTCGGCGATCGGGCAGTTGCTGTCGTCCTGGGCGTGGAACAGGAACGTGGGGCACTTGATGCTGCCGACGTGCGTGCGGGGCGAGCTCTGCGTCACAAAATCGACCACGCCCGGCATGATGAACCGGAACACGGCGAGCTGCGGGCCCATCCGCTTCGGCAGGTCGGGCGCGGGAGCATAGGCCATCACGCCCGCCAGCCGCGGCTCGTGCGCGGCGAAGAGCAGCGCGTGCGTCGCGGCCGAGCTGTGCCCGGCGGCATAGATGCGGGCCGGATCGACCTCGGGCACCTTGGCCAGCAGGTACTCCAGGGCGTTGCGGCCGTTGACCAGACCGGCCCGCGAATCCTTGAACGCGCGAAAGGCGTCCTTTTGTTCGTCGAGATCGGTGTCGTCCAAGCAGGGGCCGTCGAGTTCGTAGGCCAGCACCGCGCAGCCCGCTTTCACGTAGGGCACGTGCTCCGGCTGATCGCCGTCGCCCAGATCCATGCCGGCCAGCAGCGTGCTGCCCGCCGGGGCGATGAGGACGCAGGGCAGCGACTTTGGCTGATGCTCCCCCGCCGGCAAGTAGAGATGGAGCCAGCCACCGTGCCCGGGCGTTTCATAAAAGCCCCCGTCTTCGTCCTTGATCATGATCTCGTCCAGCCGGACGCCGGGCTCCACCTCTTCCGCATTGCCGCGATCCGGAAACGGAGGTGGGGGCACGTCGGCGAACGTGAAAGGCTGCTTGGCGGCGGCCGAAGCGACCGGCGGCCGGCTGAGCAACATCACGCCGCCGCAGCACGCACCACAGAGCAGCACGACCCCCGCGCCGATTACGCCGAGGATGATCCAAATCGTCGAGCCGCCGCTTTTCTTTGGCGGCTGGCCATAGAAGCCGCCGCCCTGCTGTGGAAATCCGCCGCCCGACTGGGGAAAGAACTGGTTGGGGTTCGACATATTGCTCCCTCAAATACGTTCAAAAACCGTGGCAATTCCCTGGCCCAGGCCGATGCACATCGTCGCCAGGCCGAGCTTCGCGCCGCGATCGACCATGGCGTTGATCAGCGTCGTCGAGATCCGCGCGCCGCTGGCGCCCAGCGGGTGGCCGATGGCGATCGCGCCGCCGCGGACGTTGACCTTGTCCTCCTCCAGGCCCAGCATGCGGATGCAGGCCAGCGCCTGCGCGGCGAAGGCCTCGTTCAGTTCGATCAGGTCGATGTCCTTCAGCGTCAGGCCGGCCCGCTGGAGAACCTTCTTCACTGCGGGAACCGGGCCGGTGCCCATCACGCTGGGCTCCACGCCGGCGACCGCCGTGGCCCGCACGCGGACGAGCGGCTGGAGGCCGAGCGACTTCGCTTTGCCTTCCGACATGATCAAGAGCGCCGCCGCGCCGTCGTTGAGCGGCGAGCTGTTGCCGGCGGTGACGGTGCCGACTTTGGGCATGAACGCCGGTTCGAGCGCCGCCAGGGCCTCCAGCGTTGTGTCCGGCCGCACGCACTGGTCGCCGGTGGCCAGGAACCGCTGGCCTTCCTCGTCGCGGGCATACAGCGGCACGATTTCGCGCTTGAATTGGCCGGCCGCATGAGCCGCCGCGGCCCGCTGGTGGCTGCGGAGGGCAAAGGCGTCCTGGTCGGCCCGCGAGATGTCCTGCGTCTGGGCCAGGAACTCGGCAGTTACGCCCATCATGAGCGCGCCCTTGCTCGTCCGCTGAAAGAGCTTGGGGTTGATGTCCAGGCCGTGGTCCATCGGCAGGTGCTGCATGTGCTCCAGGCCGCCGACGATCTGCACGTCCTCGAAGCCGGAGGCAATCGCGTGCGACGCCTGGTTGAGGGCCTGCAGGCTGCTGCCGCAAAGACGGTTGATCGTCGCCCCGCAGGCAGCCACGGGCAGGCCAGCCATCAGA
>DASRJB010000816.1:0-2951 GCA_035649715.1 Pirellulaceae bacterium | reverse complement strand
TCAGCAATCCCGAATGGATGGATCAAGACCGCATCATTCAGACATGGTGTCGGTTCTACGCGACTGCCGATGACCAGCAGCGCGAATCGCTTCGGCAAATTGGTTCCCACACGGCTTACGTTGTGTTTGCCCACCGCTCCGCGGTCCGGGCGCTCCGCACTGGGAATCCCGATTGGCTGGAACTGGCGCTGCTGGCCCTGTCGCTGAATGACCTGAGAGATTCGTTTTCGCGCGGACTGGATTACCACATGGGATCTCGGTCCGGCGCTACATTCCGCATGTTGGAAATTGTGGCGCGGGTCGCGGGCGCCATTGGCACCGACTTTCCAAACATGCTCGACCGCGTCAAAGCCATCTCGTCGCCATATACCGCGGAAGTCCTGTCGAGCAAACTCGATTATCCAGATCGATCGATTCAGTTCTACGAAGATCCCAACGGCAAGATGATCGGCTGGCCGTGAACATTGGCGAGGGCTGCCACGCACTGCATTTCCATTCGGCATCCGGCTCCGCCTCCTCGGCAGTGCAATCGGCATAAGCGATGCCGCACGCATGAATTCCGGTGGCAGCGACACGGCTACGGCGTAGATAGCAGTAGCCGCGTTTCCAATCGCATTGGGAGAATTGCCATGCTGCGCTGGAAGACCATTCTGTTTGCCGGTTTGCTGACCAGTGGGCTGATCGGGGCGGCAGCGGCCGACGACAAGCAGCAGTGGCAAGGGACCTGGACGATGGTGTCGTGCATCGCCAATGGGGAATCGACGGAGGGGAATGTGCAGTGGGTGGTGAGCGGCGACGCCTACAAGATTCGGATCGACGGCAAGTTGGGGTCGGACCGCTATCCGTTTCAACTCGACGCAAGCAAGAAGCGGATCGATGTGAACCACCACGACACGCCGCCGGGAACGTGGGGCGGCAAGCTCAAGGGCATTTATGAGATCAAAGGGGACACGCTCAAGGTCTGCTACGACCTGAAGGGCCAGCGCTATCCCACCAGCTTTGCCGCCGGCCCCGGCAGCGGGCAGGTGATCTATCAGTTTCGCCGGGCGCGCTAGGCCTCGGCGTCGGCTTGACTTCGCCAGCGAGCGTCCGAAGGATTCATCATGGCCGCTGCCTGAGGCGGCGGACGAGCGGCGCGGGTTGTTGGCATCCAGGGATGGCCCTGGAACGCGGAGGAGTCGCCGCCATGACCTGGATCGCGCTCAAGATGCTGACGGGCGATCGCGGCAAATACCTGGCGATCATCCTGGGCGTGGCGTTCGCGTCGCTCCTGATCACCGAGCAGGCCGCGATCTTCTGCGGCATCATGCTCCGCACGACGAGCCAGATCCGCGACACGCACGGCGAGGACATTTGGGTGATGAACCCGAACGTCCGCTACCTCGACGACGCCAAAGCCATCTCGGACAACGACGTGTTCCGCGTCCGCGGCGTGCCGGGCGTCGCCTGGGCGGTCAACCTCTACCGCGGCCAGGGGCAGGCCCAACTCGCCAGCGGCAACTATCAGGGCGTGATCCTGCTGGGCATCGACGACGCCAGTCTGACCGGCGCACCGACCCAGATGCTGCTGGGCCAGGTGGGCGACCTGCAAATCCCCGATGCGATTCTCGTCGATGAAGCCGGCTTTCATCAGATGTGGCCCGGCGAGCCGCTCTCGATCGGCAAGACGATCGAGATGAACGACCGCCGCGCGGTCGTAGTCGGCGTCTATCGCGCCTCGCAGACGTTCATGACGATGCCGGTCATCTACACCCGCTTCAGCCAGGGCACGCTGTTCGTCGCTCCCACCCGCCGCCTGATGCCCTACGTGCTCGCCAAATGCCGGCCTGGCTTTTCGCCGCCCGCGGTGGCCCGGCAGATCACCGAGCGAACCGGCCTGAAGGCCCTGACCAGCGACGGCTTCACCCGGCTGACGATGCTCTATTACCTCCGGCACACCGGCATCCCGATCAACTTCGGCACCACGGTGCTGCTCGGGTTCGTCGTGGGCTGCGCCATCGCGGGGCAGACATTCTACCTGTTCACGATCGAGAACCTCAAGCAATTCGGCGCACTGAAAGCGATGGGCCTGTCCGACCGCCGGATCGTCGAGATGATCCTGGTCCAGGCCCTGGTCGTCGGTGCGATCGGCTATGCCCTCGGCGTGGGGCTGGCGACGATCTACGGCATCGTCGCCCAGATGTACGTGCCGCTGCTGGCGTTTTACCTCCCATGGCAGGTGCTCGCGATTTCCGCGGTCGCCGTGCTGCTGATCGCGCTGGCCAGCAGCCTGCTCAGCATCCGCCGCGTGCTGGTGCTGGAGCCCGCCGTCGTCTTTCAGGGGTGAACCATGAACGCCGCGGGCGTCACTTGCCGAAGCGTGGTCAAGGATTACGGCAGCGGCGGCTCGCTGGTGCGGGCCCTGCGGGGCGTGGACCTGGAGATTCGTCCCGGCGAGCTGACGCTGCTCGTCGGCCCCAGCGGCTGCGGCAAGACGACGCTGATTTCGATCGTCGCCGGCACGCTCAATCCGACCGGCGGCGACGTGCAAGCGATGGGCGCCGAACTGGGTCGGCTCTCAAAGGGCCAGCGGACCGCGTTTCGCGCCCGGCTGGTCGGCTTCGTCTTTCAGCAATTCAACCTGCTGCCTTCGCTGACCGCGGCCGAGAACGTCGCCGTGCCGCTGGTAATCAACGGGGCGGCGCGGCAGCCGGCGCTGGCGCGGGCCCGCGAGGTCCTGGCTTCGGTAGGCCTGGCCGACAAATTCAATGCGCTGCCCAAGGAACTCTCCGGCGGCCAGCAGCAGCGCGTGGCGATTGCCCGCGCCCTGGTGCATCGGCCCAAGTTGCTCGTCGCCGACGAGCCGACTTCCGCCATCGACGCTCACACCGGCCACGCGATTATGGAGCTCATCCGCGCCGTCGCGGTCCAGCCCGACCGCGTGGCGATCGTGGTCACGCACGATCCCCGCG
>DASRJB010000815.1:0-13190 GCA_035649715.1 Pirellulaceae bacterium | reverse complement strand
CGTTGTTGTTGCGGATGCCGATCGCGATCGACTGCGAGTCGGCGAAGCCGAACTGCGGCGCGTGGCACCCGGCGCACGAATTGTCGCCGCGGAGGGCCATGATCGGGTCGAAGAACAGGTTCCGCCCCAGATCCGCCAGCTGCGGATCGAGCTTCCGTCCCAGCCGCGCCTCGAGCTGCTCCTCGATCCGCCCTGTAAAGCCGTGCCGCACGAGCAGCCGCGACAGCTCCCCGTCGAGCGCGACGTCCGGCTTCTTACCCTGGCCCCAGGCGCACGACGCCAACATTGCCACCAGCAAGGTAGCCCCCCAACAGGATCGCGCAGCGAGAGTCATGGTTCACCTCAAAGTTGTGTGGATCCCAGATGCGGGAATTGTGGTGCAAAAGCAGGGTGCAATGAAGCAGGGGGCCCGCTTAGCGATTTGACGCCGCGGGAGCCGCTGCGATATAGTGCCGCCAACCTTATTCGGGGAGTGAAATGGCGGCGGGCGCTCCAGCGGCGGACCGAGGCGGACTGGGAGTAACCCAGCGCCGAGATGCATGGTGGGCCGGGCCGCTGGCCACGGCACTGGCCCTGGGTGCGTTCGGCGTCTACGCCACCGCGCGGGCGGTGATGAATGCCCGCTATCACGTCGGCCCCGGGACTGGCGTGCTGGAGAATCACGCCTATCTGCTCTCGCCCTTCTATTCGCCGCTGATTGTGCTGCCGTGGCTGCCGGCCTGGCTGTCGCCGGCGTTTTTGATTCTGTGGGCGCCGGGCGGATTCCGCCTGACCTGCTACTACTACCGCAAGGCCTATTACCGGGCGTTCTTCCTCGATCCACCGGCGTGCGCGGTGGGCGAGGCCCGCGGCAAAGGCTACCGGGGCGAGACGGGCCTGTTCTTGTTTCAGAATCTGCACCGCTACTTCCTGTATTTTGCGCTGATCTTTCTGGTCATCCTGGCGATCGACGTCATTCATTCCTGCATTTGGCCCACTGCTGCGGGCCATTCGTTTGGCGTCAGCGTGGCGACGCTGGTCCTGGCGGCGAACGTGACGCTGCTTTCGCTCTACACGTTCTCGTGCCATTCGCTGCGGCACCTGGTCGGCGGCAACGTCGATTGCTTCTCGTGCGTGGCGCTGGGCAACGTCCGGCAGCGGGCCTGGTCCTGGGCCAGCGCCCTCAACGAACACCACATGCTCTTCGCCTGGCTGAGCCTGTTCTCTGTGGGCTTTGCCGATTTCTACGTCTGGATGGTGGCCTCGGGGCGCCTCACCGACCTGCGGATCCTGTGATTCATGTCTAAATTCCAGACGCACGAATACGACGTGGTCGTGGTCGGTGCAGGAGGCGCTGGCCTGAGGGCCGCGATCGAGGCTTCGGCCCGTGGCGTGCGAACGGCCCTGGTCTGCAAGTCGCTGCTCGGCAAGGCCCACACCGTCATGGCCGAGGGCGGAATCGCCGCCGCCCTGTCGAACGTCGATACCCGCGACAACTGGCAGGTCCATTTCCGCGACACGATGAAAGGCGGCCAGTTCCTCAACCAGTGGCGGATGGCGCAGCTCCACGCGCAGGAAGCACCCGAGCGGGTCCGCGAGCTCGAAGAGTGGGGCGCGGTCTTCGACCGCACGAAGACCGGCGACATCCTGCAGCGAAATTTCGGCGGCCACACCTACCCGCGGCTGGCCCACGTCGGCGACCGGACGGGCCTGGAGATGATCCGCACGCTCCAGGACCGCGGAGTGCATCAGGGAATCGACGTGCACATGGAATGCACGATCCGCCGCGTGCTGCTCACCGCCGGCCGCGCCAGTGGCTGCATGGGCTATCAGCGCGACAGCGGCCGGTTCGTGGTGTTTCGGGCGAAGGCTGTGGTGCTGGCCACAGGCGGCATCGGCCAGTGCTGGGAGATCAACAGCAATTCCTGGGAATACACGGCCGACGGGCACGCGATGGCGCTGTGGGCCGGGGCGGACCTGATCGACATGGAGTTCGTGCAGTTCCACCCGACGGGCATGGTCTGGCCGCCCAGCGTCCGCGGCACGCTGATCACCGAGGGCGTGCGCGGCGAAGGGGGCGTGCTGCTCAATGGCGAGCGGAAGCGGTTCATGTTTCAGTACATTCCCGACCGCTACAAGGGGGAATTCGCCGAGACGGAGGAGGAAGCCACCAGGTGGGTGCAAGCCGTCATCGCCGGCAAGCGCCCCGAAGCCCGGCGGCCGCCGGAATTGCTCACCCGCGACGTCGTAGCCCGCGCGATCCGGGCGGAAGTGCGGGCCGGCCGCGGCACGCCCCACGGCGGCGTCTATCTGGATATCGCCTCGCGCCGCACGCCGGACGAAATCAAGCGCAAGCTGCCCGGCATGTATCACCAGTTCAAGGAGCTGGCCGACGTCGATATCACGAAGGAGCCTATGGAAGTCGGGCCCACGTGCCATTACATGATGGGCGGCGTGCGGGTCGATCCCGAGACGCAGGCCGCGACCGTGCCGGGACTGTTCGCGGCCGGCGAAGTCGGCGGCGGATTGCACGGTGCGAACCGCCTGGGAGGCAACTCGCTCTCGGACCTGCTGGTGTTCGGCAAACGGGCGGGAGAGTTCGCGGCTCAGCGGGCCCGCGAGATGCCCGAATGGCCCCGACTGGACGAGGCGGAGATCGACCGTATCGCCAAGGAGTCGCTCGCTCCCTTGGAGCGTACTGCCGGAGAGAATCCTTACGCCTTGCACCAAGAGCTGCAGCAGCTGATGCAGCGGAACGTGGGTATCGTCCGCTCGGCCGCCGATCTGGAAGAAGCGCTGGGTAAGCTGGCCCTCCTGCGCCAGCGCTCGGCGACCGTCCGCTGCGGCGGCAACATCCAGTTCAATCCCGGTTGGCACCTGGCTCTCGACCTGGCGAACATGCTCGACATCAGCGAGGCGGTCGTCCGCGCGGCCCTCGAGCGGCAGGAAAGCCGCGCCGCCCACACTCGCGAGGACTTTCCCGACGCCAGCCCCGAGT
This sequence comes from Pirellulaceae bacterium, assembly GCA_035649715.1. Lineage (GTDB taxonomy): Bacteria > Planctomycetota > Planctomycetia > Pirellulales > Pirellulaceae > CAYLLN01. The sequence goes on along the minus strand of DASRJB010000815.1, from coordinate 10,213 downwards.
GGGGCAAGCTGAACCTGATCGTGCGGCAAACGGCCGGCGGCATCGAAGTCCACCGGCAGCCGCTGGCCGCGCTGCCGCCCGAGCTCGATTCAATCCTCAAGGGAAAATGACATGGCGGACAAGGCCGAGAGGAACAGTGCCGAACAAGCCACGCTCCGCATTTATCGCGGCGACAGCCAGCAGGGCGAAATGGTCGATTACACCGTGCCGATTGCCCCCGGCATGGTCGTGCTCGACGCGATTCACGAGGTGCAGGCCCGCCACGCTTCCGACCTGGCTGTCCGCTGGAATTGCAAGGCCGGCCGCTGCGGTTCGTGCAGCGCCGAGGTCAACGGCCGTCCGCGGCTGACCTGCATGGACAGGCTCGACAAGTATCCGGCCAACGAGCCGATCGTCGTGCGGCCGATGAAGGCCTTTCCCGTGATCAAGGACCTGGCCTGCGACGTTTCCTGGAACTATCGGGTCAACAAGAAGATCCCCGCGTTTGAGCTCCGCACCGACCGGCCGCGGCAGTTCTCACAGGCCGAAGCCGACCGCGTGCAGGAGTTTCGCAAGTGCATCGAGTGTTTCCTGTGCCAGAATGTCTGCCACGTCCTGCGCGACCATGACCGGCAGGAGGAATTCTGCGGGCCGCGGTTCCTGGTCCGCGTCGCCGGGCTGGAGATGCACCCGCTCGACGCAGCGGACCGCGTGAAGCTGCTGAAGCAGGAGCTGGGCATCGGCTACTGCAACATCACCAAGTGCTGCACGGAGGTTTGCCCCGAAAGCATTCACATCACGGACAACGCGATCATCCCGCTCAAGGAGCGAGTCGTGGACGAATTCTTCGATCCGGTCCGAAAACTGCTGCAAATCTTTAACCCGACGAAAAAGTAGGGTGGGCTGTGCCCACCATGATCAGGCCAACTCCGGTGGGCACAGCCCACCCTACGCGAGGTAGCCATGCACAAGCTGAAATCGATTTCGGCCGCCGCCGTTCCCGCGGCCCTCGAAAAGGCCCTGCGTTACCGGCTGCTCAACGAGCCGGTGGAGGCCGAGAGCATCTGCCTCGACATTCTGCGGGTCGATCCGGACAACACGGAGGCGCAGGTGACGCTGCTCTTGGCCCGCACCGACCTGTTCGACGAGGAATACGTCGCGGCGCTGGAGCGGGCCAAGGCCGTGCTGCCGCTCTTGACCAGCGAATACGACCGGGCCTATTACGAAGGGATGATCTACGAGCGCTGGGCCAAGGCACAGGCTCACCGCAAAGTTCCCGAGCACGTCGTCATCGGGTGGCACCAGCATGCCATGCATTGCTTCGAGCGGGCCCAGGCGCTGGCTCCGCCGGACAATCCCGACGCGATCCTGCGCTGGAACACCTGCGCCCGCCGGCTGGATCGCGAGGCCGCGCCGGTGGCCGCCGACCCGAGCATGACCCGCGACGTCGAGACGGAATTCGGCGACGAGACGCCGTCGCATCTGGTGACTTCCAGCAAAAACCGCGCTTAGCTGGCTTGCTAGCGGCGGTCTGTTTTCTCGCTTGATTGCTGGCGGCGCTTGGCCTACACTCCCGCCCCAAACTTTGGCGGCTGCATTCTTGCCGAGCCGCGCGGAAGAGTTCCCGGATCATGGACGACGGAGCACTGACCCATGAGCGGTATGGAAACCCAGACTCGGAATGATTCTGCCCCGTCGCGCTGGCGCGCTCGGCTGTGGATGCTGGCCTCGGTCGCCGGCGTGATTGCCGCAGCCGTTGCCATTCGCCTGCTCGGCGTCCCGCAGGCTAGCGCTCAAGCGCCGGCCGCGCGGCAGGGCGCTCCCGCCGCGCAGCCGCGGCAGCCCGTCGGCAGCCCGGCAATCCGCCCGGCAGCGCCCGGTGGAATCCCGGCGACGGCAGCCCGTCCGACCGCGCAGCCGGCGCCAGTCGCCGGCAGTTCGGCCGGGGGCGCGCTCGCGCCGACTCGCCCCGATCCCAGCACGCTGCAAGTCATGGCGGTTGTGAACACGGAACAAATCACGCGCACCGAACTGGGCCGCGAATGCATCCGCCGCTACGGCGAGGAAGTGCTCGAGAGCCTGGTCAACCGCATGCTCATCGCCGACGCCTGCGCCAAGCAGGGCATCAAGATCACTGACGCCGACATCTCGGCGGAAATCGACAAGATCGCCAGCCGCTTTGGCCTGTCGCGGGACCGCTGGCTGTCGCTGCTCCGCGAGGAGCGAGGCTTCACCGAGGCGCAGTACCGCACGGAAGTCGTCTGGCCGATGATCGCCTTGCGGCAGATCGCCGCCGCCCAGATCGAAGTCACCCCCGAAGAGCTGCGGAAAGGGTTCGAGTCGGAATTCGGCCCGAAGGTCAAGGCCCGCCTGATCGCGACCGACAACCAGCAGAAGGCGGCCGAAGCCCAGCGGCTGGCGGCAGCCAACCCCAAGCAGTTCGGTGAACTCTCGAAGCAGAAAAGCACCGATCCGGGCGTCGCGTCGGCCTACGGCGTGATTCCACCGATCCGCAAGAATCTCGGCGACGCCAACCTGGAGCGGGTGGCCTTCAGCCTGCAGCCGGGGCAGGTTTCGCAGGTCGTCAACGTCGCCAACATGTACTACGTGCTCCTCTGCGAGGAACACTTGCCGCAGCAGCACCTGACGAGCCAGCAGCAGGCCCAACAGCAGGCCCGAATCCGCGAGAAGATCAAAGAGAACAAGCTCCGCATCGCAGCCGGCGATTTTTTTGACAACGTCCGCAAGCAGGCCCAGGTTGTGAACGTCTACAACGATGCCGCCAAGGCCCAGCAGATGCCCGGCGTGGCTGCGACCGTCAACGGCCGGCCCGTGTCGCTGGAGCAGCTCGCCGCGGAGTGCATCACGCGGCACGGCCAGGAGGTGCTCGACGGAGAGATCAATCGCAAAATCCTCCAGCAGGAGCTCAATCGGAAGCGACTGGCTGTCGAGCCGGGCGAGATCGACGCCGAAATCGCCCGCGCGGCCGAATCGTACGGCTATCAGAAGGCCGACGGCAGCCCCGACGTCGATAAGTGGCTGAAGTCGGTGACCGAGGTTCCCGGGGCGACGGTCGATCTGTACGTCCGCGACGCCGTCTGGCCGTCGTGTGCCCTCAAAAAGCTGGTCGGCACGAAAATCGACGTCAGCGAAGAGGATCTCCAGAAGGGATTTGAGTCGAACTATGGCGAGCGGGTCGAGGTGCTGGCGATCGTGCTCAGCGACCACCGCCAGGCTCAGAAAGTCTGGGAACAGGCCCGCAACAACAATTCGGACGATTTCTTCGGGGAGTTGGCCCAGCAATACTCGATCGAGCCGGCCTCGAGAGGCAACAAGGGCAAGGTCCCACCGATCCGCCGCAACAGCGGCTCGCCGATGATCGAACAGGAGGCATTCCGCCTGACAGCCGGGGAGGTTTCGGGGATTGTGGCCGTCGATGACCAGTTCATCATCATGCGTTGCCAGGGTCGGACGAAACCGATTCAGGTGGATTACAACAAGGTTCGCGGCGAGCTCCACAAGGACATCCTCGAGAAGAAGCTGCGGATGCTGATGACCCGCGAATTCGACCGGCTCAAGGATCTCGCCCAGGTCGATAACTTCCTGCTCGGCACGTCGCAGACCGGCGGCGTCAAACCCGCCAACTCGATGCTGCTGCCGTCTTCACCCGCGGCAGCCGCCCCGCGAGCACCGGCGGCTACCGCCACCGCCCCGCGCCCGGCGCCGGCGGCTGCTCCAATCAACACGCAGCCGCGACCGGTGACCAAGAGCCGGTAACTCCCGGTGTTTTGAATTGAAACAGCAGCAAGCGGCCCAGCGGCCGCTTGTTCTGCTTCTAGTGGTCGTATCGGCCGCTGCACGGCTGAAGGAGCTGATTGCGGTGAATTGCCCCGCAGTTAGACGGCGGGGCAATTAAGGTGGGAGTGCCCACCGAGTGCGCCGCATGACCGACGAGTTGCCGGTTTCCGTGGTAATGACCGTCCTGGAGCCGCACCCACGGTATTTTCCAGAGGCGGTGGCCAGCGTGCTCGCCCAGACCTACACCCGGTGGGAGCTGGTCATCGTGGAAGATCCTTCTGCGTCGCCGGCGGGCGAGCTGCTCAGGCAGTTCTCCGACGCCCGAATTCACCACGTCTGCAATCCCGAGCGGACCAGTCACGTGCGGCAGCGGAACCAGTCGCTCGCGCTCGCCCGCAGCGAACTCGTCGCCACACTCGACGCCGACGACTGCTGCCATCCCGACCGCCTTGCCCGGCAGGTGGCATTCCTTCGCGAACATCCGGAGATCGGCGTCGTTGGCTCGCAGCTGGCGATCATCGATGCCGAAGGAAAGCGGCGATTCACCCGCGCGTATCCATGTACGCCCTCAGGAATCGTCCAGGCCTTTCCGAGATACAACCCCATCGCCCAGCCGAGCGTCATGTTTCGCAAGTCGCTTATTCAGGCAGCCGGCGGCTATCAATACGAGCGGTATCCGGCCGTCGAAGACTACGACCTCTGGTCGAGGCTGGCCAGGCGCGGCGTGCAGTTCGCGAACTTGCCCGACGCCCTGCTCGAGTACCGCCTGCACCAGGGTGGAATGAAAGCCATGCGCCTCAAGAGCATCCTTCGTGGGACGCTGGATGTGAAGCAGCGCTACTGGATGACGGCGCTGGACTGGCGCGGCCGCGGACGCTTGCTGCTGGAGCGGCTGCTGCTTTTTGTGCCGCCGCCGCTGACGTACCAGTTATTTCAATGGACTGTGCTGCGGCGAGCGCGACCTTCGCGCTGATCCGTTAATGGACGCGCTTTCGCACGACGACAAGCAAGGCTTTCGAAATCGCCCAGAGCCAGGGCCAGCGGCGAATCGCCCTGACGCCGAGGCGGTAGTGCCATGCGCTGCCGCCGGCCGCCAGCCGGATATCGGCGGGCAACACGTATTGAAACGACAGCTCACGGCGAGCCATCAGCAGGTCATTCAGCCGCCAGTAGGTGGGCATGTAGCTGGCGTCGGTATAGTCCGTACCACGGCCGCTCAGCCGCAGGTAGCGATTGGCCCAGGAAAGCGGCAGATAGCTCAGGAAGGGCAAGCCGTAGTGCACTTCCAGCGGCCACAGCCGATTGGGAACCAGGATGTACGCTGCGCCTGCCGGAGCGAGGCAATCGCTGATGATCCGCAGCGCCAGCGGCTGATCGGGCAAATGCTCCAGCACGTTGTCGAGCACTATCAGGTCGAATTGCTCCGATCCATCCAGCTCGTAGATGCCGGTGTGGCGGAACTCCAGGTTCTCCTGCCCGGCATCTTGCTGGAGGGCGCAAGCGCTGCGCCACAGCGGCAGGTTCGGCTCGATCCCGACGACGGATTTGCACTGGCGAGCCAGCGCGAGCGCAGTGTGGCCGTAGCCGCTGCCGATATCCAGCACGGCCAGCTCGTTGACAGGCTTGGACAAAAACGGCGCACAGGTTGTCAGAATCTGCCGTGCGAAGCTGCTGGCCAGCGGGCCGCGCAAGGCATCCATGCCGCGAAACTGATCGTAGTGCGGTCGGTAATCCGGAACCGTTGTCGCCACGAAGCTATGCGATTGCGAATGGCGGGCCAAAACCGATTCCCCAGCAGGAGCACCCACTCAGCGCTGCGATGTTGATGGGATGAACCAGATTGTTGACCCATCGCAACGTCTGGATTTGCCGGTTGTACCGGATTGGCCGCTGGGCAATCCGGCAGCGGAATTGAACTACCGGGCAAACGGACTAGGGTCGATTAGGGGTCTCTTATCCTCGCCGCGCCTATGTCGCTGACCTGCTGCCAAACGCCGTGCCTGTATTGCGGGGGCGAGAGTTTCTCGCCGCTCTATCAGGGCATCCGCGATCGCCTGGGGCACGTGAGCGGTGAGTGGTCGTTCGAGCGCTGCGAAAGCTGCGGCTCGGCCCACCTGCGGCCGTTTCCGGTGGCGGAGCAGATCGCCGGATTCTATCCCCGCGTCTACACGTTCGCGCCGCAGCACGCGGCCAGTCCGGTCCAGCGCTGGCTGGCTCAGCTGGAGTTTGCACTCTTCTTTCGGCCAGTCTATCGGGCCCAGGTCCGGATCATCGACCGGCTCGTGCGGCCCGCGACTAGCATTGCCCGATTGCTGGACATCGGTTGCGGGCAGGGCCTGCGGCTGATCGAGTTTCGCCGCCGCGGGTACGATTGCCACGGAATCGACATCGATGCCGCGGCCGTGGCGGCGGTTCAGAAGCAACACGGCATTCCGGCCGTCTGCGGCGACCTGGCTACACTCGAAGATCACTACCCGCCGCAGTCGTTCGATGTAATCACGGCGTTTTGCCTGCTGGAGCACGTCCCGGATGTGGCCGGGCTGCTCCGCCAATGTTTCGAACTGCTGCGACCCGGCGGCTGGATGGTAGGAGTGGTGCCGCTGATTGACAGCGCACAGATCGCGCTGTTTGGCAGGCGTGACATCAATCTCCGCGAAGCGCCGCGGCACCTTTCGATTCCCACCCAGCAGGCCTTGCGCACGGCCTGTGTTCGCGCGGGATATGCGCCGGATACGTTCCGCCTGCTGCCCGATACGCCGCTCAGCTGCGCCGGCAGCGCCGGACTGTCGCTGTTCCCTTCTGCGAACACGACGCATGTCTATGGCAGCCGGCGGTGGTGGCGCGTCGCGTGGCGGTTGTGCGGCGCGGCGAGCGTGGCGGCGCTTGCGCCGTGGATGCTCGTCGAGAATTACCTGCTGAAGCGCCCCGTCATGGGCATGCTGTTTGCGCAGCGGCCAATCGACTAGGGCCCGAGCGGCGAGCGTGGTCGCCGTACATTCGCTCGATCCATCGCTCCGCGGACGGGCAGAATTCAGCCAGTTCGGCCGCGGGCCGGAAGTCAGCGGGGTTTTCCAGTGCCGCGACAATCGCACGCCGTACGTCGGCGACCGTCGCCTGACACAATTGCAGACCTGTCAGGCGACGGTATGGGGCAAATCCTGGATCGTCCCCCAGGACGACCTTCAGGCCGCAAGCCAGTCCTTCCTGCACGACGAGCGGAAAACCCTCGCGCACTTTCGACGGGACGACGAGCAAGTCCGCGGCCTGGTAAAGAGCAGCCAGTTCTCTCTGCGGACGCGGCGGACGATACTCAACACCCGCTCGCGGCAGCGGGCCCAGCAGCCCACTATCACCCGCACCGCAGAAAACGAGGTCGTACCGCGAAGGATCCATGCATTCGAGCAAGAGCGGCACGCCTTTCTCGGTCGTCAGCCGTCCCACGAACAGCACCCGCGGGCGGCCGTCGGTCCAGCCCAGTCGCGACCGCAGCTCCTGGCGGCAAGCGTCATCCACGGGGCGAAACAGGCTCCGATCCACCGGGTTTGGCAGGAACATCGCCCGCCCCGCTCTTCCGGTCAACTGCTCCAGGAGCCGCGTAATCCGCGTGTTGTAGGCGACGAGCCGGTCCGCGCAGCAGGCGGTGATGCGGCCGGCCGTCTCTGCGCCAAGACGTGCCAGGATCGATTTCCACCGCGCGTCGAACTGTTGAATGCCGCCGTGATCGGTCAGGATGATCGGCCTGCCGCGCAGGCGGCCGATCAACGCCGCCGCCAGTGACGAGAGAAACATGCAGCCGTGAATGTGGATGACGTCGGCCGCTCCGCTGGCTCGCCACAGCGCGGCGAGCAGCCAAGGTGAGAAGATCGGGAAGGGCAGGCGGAAATGCCGCTCCAGCACGTGCCAAGCGCGGACGCGCTCGATCCTGACGGCCGGCGAATACGCCGGCGACTGGGCCTGGCCCGTGCCGTCGCTGGTGATCAGGGTGACCTCGTGGCCCGCCTCGGCCAGCGCGCGGATTTCGCGATCGACGAGCACTTCCACGCCGCCGACGTGGGGCAAGGCCAGGTGCGAGACGATGAGCACGCGCATGCGATCAATCCTCTTTCCGCAGCACGACGCAGGTCACGGCAAAGGTGCGGATCAGCCAGGGAAGCAGCGCGAGCTTGTGCGAGCTGGGCGCAGCCGTTTCGTGCGGGCTCTTGACGCCCCGCGGCTGAATCATCGTGCGCAGGAACGCAACCGGCGCGGCCGACGCGCGGCCGAGCACGTAGGTCGTCAGATTGCCGCAAGGGACGATCTGACCGTGGACGAGCGACGTGCCCGGGAACAGCGACGCGAGCTCGCTGACGCTTGGGCGGTAGAGGGTGTCGATGGGATCTGGATGATACGGAAACCGGTGCGGGCACGACACGAGCAACAGACCGCCGGGTGCCACCACGTCAGCGACCGTCCGCGCGATCGGCTCGCGATCGGAGACGTGCTCGAGCACGTTGCAGAACATCACGGAGCGGAACCGCCGCTGCCGCAACTCGTCGCGGAACGCCGGATCGAGCAGGTCGCCCACCAGATCGACGCCCGCGGCCGGCCGGATGTCGGTGTGCACCACCCGGCCGCCGCGGTCTGCCAGCGGGCGGAAGAGCTCGCCGTCGATCCAGGGCTGCCCCGTGGCCCGAAACTCCGCCGTGTGGCTGCCCACGTTGAGCAGCGGGAACACATCGCCGTCCGGCATTCGCTCCAGCTGCCTGCGGAACCAGCGTGCTTCGCGAGCGAGCATGCCCTTAGCCTCGCCTCTGAGCGTTATCGAGGGCGTACTGCCGCACGAGCTGCGTGAGCTGCCGCTGCAAGACGATGGTGCGGGCGTAGAGGAAGAACGATGTGCCGAAAAAGGCGAACACCAGCAGGTACAAGAGCACGTCGGTCCCGCGGCCGATGCCGAGCAGGTTCGCCAGTTGCTGAAGCAACTGAGGCTGAGCGACGGCAGCTGCCGCTGCCAGCCAGACGCCGATTCGCACGAGCCACGAACCGCCACTAAAGCCGGCGCTGCGCAGGCGGGCGACTTCCCACAGGACGAGCGCTGCCAGGCTACTTAGCGCGACGATTTGAAAAGGCGTCATCGCACGAACCTCCCCAGGATGAACTGGCTGAGGATGGAAATCGCGTTCCAGCTCGATTGGCCCTTCGTGAGCGTCTCGGCGGTGTAGCGGATCGTCACCGGCTGCTCGCAATATCGCAGCCGCAGCAGCTGAATCTGGTGCAGAATCTCCGAGGCGTGGGCCATCCGGTTTTCGTGCAGGCGGATTCGCTCGGCGGCGTGCCGCGAGAGGGCCCGCAGTCCGTTGTGCGTGTCGGTGACGCGAATCCGCGAGAAAATCCGCGTAAACAGGACGCCGGCTTTCAGCACCAGACGGCGACTGAAAGGCAGCCCTTCCGCCCGGCCCAAAAATCGCGAGCCGAGAACCACGTCGGCCGCGCCGCTGCGCAGCGGCTCCAAGAGGCCGGAGATCTCGTCCACGGAGTGCTGGCCGTCGGCGTCGAACGTGACGATCGCGCTGGCTCCCTGCTGCAGCGCGAAATCGATGCCGGTCTGCAGCGCGGCCCCCTGGCCGCAATTGATCGGATGCCGCAGCACCCACACGCCTTCGGCCAGGGCGAATTGGCCAGTGTCGTCGCGCGAGCCGTCATCGACAACGACGATGTTCGAATACAGCCGCCTCAGATTGCGGAGCGTGACCGACAGCCGGCGACCCTCGTTGTAGGCCGGGACGACGATCCAGACATCGAAGGGCGTGTCCATACGGTCCACGCTAATTGCCTGGCTCCGGGCCAGTAGCGCTTTGCGATTGGCGCACGGCGAATCCGCCGCATTGCGAGCGAAGCGTGCGGATTGTGCCGGCTTTGCAGGCGCGGTTTGGGGCGATTCATCGGGGCAACTAAACTGAAACTCGATGTCGCAATCGCCCGCTCAAACCACGCAACCGAGCGCCCAGTCGCTGCGCTGGCCCCTGCGTTGGCACGTCGCACTACTCGTTGGTCTGGGTATCGTCGCCTTTGCCAGCGGCATCGGCGGCCAATTCGTCTTCGACGATTTCACGTCGCTGATCGACGATTCGCAGATGCACCAGGTCTGGCCCTGGGGACCGATTAGCGACGCTAACCGCTGGTTCGGCATCTGGACACTGCAGTGGAGCTACGCGATCGGCGGCCTCGACCCGCGGCCTTATCACCTGGCAAACATCGCCATTCACCTGGCTGCCGGAGTGACGCTGCTGGACCTGGTGCGCCGCTCGCTGTTATTGCCGGCTCTGGCGCCGCGCTTCGGCCGCTGGGCGGCAGAAATCGCCGTGGCCGTGGCTGCCATCTGGATGGTGCATCCACTCCAAACGCAATCCGTCACCTATATCGTGCAGCGGTACGAATCGCTGATGGGCCTGTGCTT
>DASRJB010000814.1:0-3540 GCA_035649715.1 Pirellulaceae bacterium | reverse complement strand
TTACAAATCGGCCACGCGGGCCATCGCCCTGCTGGACGAGCTGAAGGACAAGCCGTTCTTCCTGGCCGTCGGCTTCAGCAAGCCGCACAGCCCGCCCACGGCCCCGGCGAAGCTCTTCGACTTGTACGACGCGGCCAGGATGCCGCTGTCGCCGGATTTTGCCGCGCTGCCCGCCGCGCCCGAGGGATTTCCCGAGGCCTCGATTCCCAAGCGGAGCGGCGACCTGTTCATCGGCCGCGAGGCCTCGCGTGAGGCGGCCCAGGAGGTCGTCGAAGCCTACTACGCCTCGACAACGTTCGTCGATCGCCAGATCGGCCGCGTTCTCGACCGGGTTGAGAAGCTGGGCCTCCGCGACAAGACGGTGATCGTGCTGTTCGGCGACCACGGCTATCACCTGGGCGAGAAGGGCAAATGGTCGAAGCACAACTCGCTGTTCGAGGTCGCGGCCCGCGTGCCGCTGATGGTTTGCCTGCCCGGCGTCGCCGCGGGCAAGGCGTCGCCGCGGACCGTGCAATTACTCGACATTTATCCCACGCTCTGCGAGGCCTGCGGCCTGCCGCTGCCGGCCGGGCTGGAAGGCCACAGCCTCGTGCCGCTGGCCCGCGATCCGCAGTCGGCCTGGCAGCACCCCGCCTACACGGTCACCAAGGCCGGCCAGAGTTTCGGCCAATCCGTCCGCACCGAGCGGTGGCGCTACACCGAATGGGACGGCGCGGCCGGCGGCGCGGTCCTCTGCGATCTCGACGCCGACCCGCACGAGCAGAAGAACCTCGCCGCCGATCCGCAGCACACTCAGGTCGTGGATGAGATGAAAAAGCTGCTGGCCAGGCTGCCGGCGAGGAAATGAGGAACCGCGGATTTCGCGGATGACGCAGATATGAGAGAAGTTTGTTCGCTTTCCTCTCTATCCGCGCTATCTGCGTTATCCGCGGTTTTTCCTTCCGCTACTCCGGCACATCCCCCAGCTCCCGCCGCAGCCGCATCAGCACCCGCGACTTGCAGACGCGGACCGCGCCGGCCTGCATGTTCATCGCGGCGGCGACGTCGGCCGCGGCGCGGCCTTCGACGACGACGCTCCAGAACGCCTGCCAGGTCCGCTCCTGGAATTCGCCGCGAATTTGCGACAGCGCCCGCTGCAGCACGGCGCTCATTTCGACCTCGTCGGCCAGTTCGGCGTCCGCTTGCGTCGCTTCCGGATCGAGCACTTGCGCCAGCCGCTGTGTCGCTTCGGTACCGCCCGCGGCCGCCGGCTGATCGGCCCGGCGGCGATGATAGTCGCGGGCCTTGTTCCGCGTGATCGTCGCCAGCCAGCCGCGAAACGTGTCCTCCGGGCTCTCCTTGCGGAACCGGCCAAGGCTCCGGGCGACAGCCGCGAAGACGTCCTGGAGCAAGTCGGCAATGTCCTGCTCGGCGACACCCAGCCGCCGGCACCAGGCCGCCACCAGCGGCGCATAGAGATTCACCAGCCGCACCCAGGCCGCCGGCTGCTCGGACCGCGCGCCGGCCAGCAAGCTGCGCGAGGTGGAGGTCGCCCAACCGTCGCGGTGATTGGCGCCAGCAGTCATACGGCCGCCTTCCGCCGCTGCTGGGCGACGATCGTCACCGCCAGGCTGAGCACGACGAGGGCCGCGGCGACCGAGCCCATCAGCACGAACGCCCCCCGCAGGCCGCGGCGCGTGCTCTCGATCTCGTCATCGAGCGGCCGCACGATCTTCAGCACGCCGACCACCTCGCCCAGCTTCCAGTCCTTTTTCGGGCTGTTGCCCTCCGGATGGTTGTGGCAGCCGAGACAGCTCTGCTCCATGTGGCGGGCCGTGTAAAAGAGCAGCTTTCGCCGGCCGCCCTCGGCCACAAACTGCGAATACTCGGCGGGCGGGTTGTCGCTGGGCCGCGAATGGCGTTCGAGATGCGTCAGGGCCAGCCGGTCGAATTCGTCCTGCGGGCCGCCGTCCTTGCGGCCCGGCCAGGGATAGCGGCTGTAAACGCGGACCTTCATGCCCGGCGTCCGCTGGCTGATCCGCTCGCCCAGGTCGATCGCAAAGGTCGCCGGCAGCGGCAGCGACGGGTGCACCGTGCGATAGTTCTCGGTGATGGGAACATCCTTTATGTCCTCGATCTCCTGGCTGTAGAACCGCCAGACCTCGTCGAGCATCTTGGCTTCCAGCCGCGCGCCGCCGAGGGCCGTCTGCTGCACGAAATACTCGGCCAGGCTTGACAGATAGACCAGGCCGGAGACCGAGCCGACGAGCACGGCCGCCAGCACGCTGACTGCCTGCGGATACCGCCGGCACCAGCGGAGCGCCCGCTCGAAAAAGCCCAGCGGGCGGGCGAGGATTGGCTGCGCCTGCCGGTAGCGGGCCAGGTCGTCGGCCAGGGCCCGCGCGGTCGCGTAGCGGCCGGAAGGCGACTTGTGCATCGCCTTGAGGCAGATGATCTCCAGGTCGCGGGGCACATTGCGATTCAGCTCGCGCGGCGGCCGCGGGTCTTCTTCCATCACGGCCAGCAGCAGCTGCCGCCGATCGCCGCCGAACGGCCGCCGGCCGGTGAGCATTTCAAACAGCACGACGCCCAGGCTGTAGATGTCGCTGCGGGCGTCAACATCGCTCGGCGTACCGCGGGCCTGTTCGGGCGACATGTAAGCCGGCGTGCCGAGCAGGCGGCCGTCGGAAGTCACCGAGGCCTCGCCGCGATCTTGTTTGGCCAGTCCGAAGTCCATCAGGTGCGGATGGCCGCGGCGGTCGAGGATGATGTTCGAGGGCTTGATGTCACGATGAATCACGCCGTGCTCGTGGGCATAGTCGAGGGCGTCGGCCAGCTCCGCTGCCAGCTCGGTCGCCTCGGCCGGAGCGAGCGGCCCCCGGGCCAGCCGGGTCTCCAGCGTCTCCCCATCGATGAACTCGCAGACGAGGTAGCCGACGCCTTCTTCGGTGTGGCCGGTCTCGTAGAGCGAGACAATCGCCGGGTGCTTGAGCGGCGCGGCGCTGCGGGCCTCGCGGAGGAACCGCTGGACTTCTTCCGTGGAGACGAAGCTGCCAGCTCGCTGCACCTTCAGCGCCACGTTCCGCTCCAGCCGCGGATCCCAGGCCCGGAAGACATAGCCAAACGAGCCGACGCCCAGCTCGGCCTGAATCTCAAACCGGTCCAACCGGACGCTGCCGCCATCCAGCCGGCGGGCCAGGTCGCGGCCGGCGTCGGCCACCAGGACGCGGCTGGCCCAGGACTCGGACTCGGCGGCCCCCGTTTCCGCCGGAGTTTCCGGCAACTGGAGCAGCTGCTCGACCAGCGGGTCCGTGGCCGCATCGAGCTGGTCGAGCCGGCCCAGGCAATCGCCGCACCCCTCGATGTGGGTCGCCACGGACTGCCACTCGCTGCCTCCGAGCTTACCGATGGCAAAGGCCTGCAAAGTCGGGCTGTCGGGGCAATTCGACATGTGGCGCAAGCCGTAGGGTGGGACAAGGCCGCCGCGGCCGCCGGCCCACCATTCCTTCGCTGAGTGGTGGGCCGGCGCTCGCGGACTCGCTGGTCCCACCCTACGTCTTG
>DASRJB010000813.1:0-5387 GCA_035649715.1 Pirellulaceae bacterium | reverse complement strand
ATCAGCCGCCGCGACGGCGCGGGCAATCGAGCCAAAGTCTGATCGACCCATGCCCCGGTAGCGTTGACGATCGCCGCCGGCTCGATCGTGGCAGTCGGATCGGACGCCGAATTGTCGCTGGGCCGCAGCTCCACGGCATTGCCGTTCAGTGTGGCCCGCGAGTAAGTGAAGACCCGGAAATCGACTCCCCGCTCGCCGGCGATCAGTCGGGCGTCGTAGAGCAGGTCGATCACCATCCGCTCGGGGTAGCGGATTTGCGCGTCGCTGTAGGACCAGAGCTTGCGGGCGACCTCGGGACTGACGGCAGGCACGCCCGCATCGCCCGGCGCGTGCAGCGATCGGGGCGGCAGGTCGCCGCCGGCGGCGTAGCGGTCGTAGAGCCAGAGTCCGACTTGCACGACGCGCAGGCCGCGATGTACGGACTTCTTACTCCCCAGCGGCAGGCCCAAAAACTTGCCGGCAGCTTGCGTGAGCCCGCCCCAGCTGTTGCGAACCGGAATGAACAGCCGCAGTGGTTGGACCAGATGCGGGGCCAGTCGCAGCAGGCGGGCCCGCTCGTCGAGCGACTCCTTGACCAGCGAAAACTCGGCGAACTCCAGGTACCGCAGGCCGCCGTGGATCAGCCGCGACGAGTAGGCCGTCGCCCCGAAGGCCAGGTCGGCCGCATCGACCAGCCACACGCTCTGGCCGCTGAGCACCAGCTCGCGAGCCGCCGCCGCGCCATTGATGCCGCCGCCGAGAATCAGGATCGGACGCTCTGACATGGTGGCTGGGTGGGTCGGTCAGTCGGTCGATCGGTCAGTCGGTTGCATTACCACCGACCAACTGACTAACCGACCACCGACCGACCGTTGCCTAGTCTTTCAGTTTTTCCTTGGTCGTATCCGGTGCAAATAGGATCACGATCATGCCGAGGGCATAGACTAGCGTCGTGATGCTGCCGGCACGGCCGTAGTCTTCGTGGAACCAGGCGGTGATCGCGCCGGTGCCGAGGACGCCCAGTGCGGTCAGGATGCGGCCGAAGTTGAACGACACGCCAGCGCCCGTCGAGCGGGCATGCGTGGGAAACAGCTCGGGCAAATAGAGCGGCAGCCAGCCGAAGAAAATCGTGGAAACGAAGCCCAGGACGAACACAAAGCCCCAAAACGCCCGATCGTTCGGCGACAGCGCCAGGTAGATGTATTCACCCAACACAAGTGAGGCCAGGCTGACGATGAAATAGGTCAGCCGCCGTCCGCCGAGGTTGGCCAGCCAGCCGCCGATCAGTCCGCCGAAGACCGCGCCGCCGGAGCGCATCATGCCGGCCAGCGCCTTGGCCTTGGGATCGGCCGCGCCGCCGACTTTGTCGGCCCACGGAATGAACCACTGCGTCGCGCCCCAGCCGCCCAGCAGCGGAATCGTGCCCAGGGCGATGCCGATCAGCGTCAGCCGCAACAGTGGCGGGCGAAATACCGTGCCCATGCTCACACTATCCGCAGCGCCCGCCCCGCGCCGGGCGGCCAGCCAGCGCCGCGACTCAGGGACGAACCCCCAAACCAGGAACGCGAGCACGATCGGCGAGGCACAGACCAGCAGCGTCCAGCGCCACGAATCGGGGCCGACGTTGTAGATGTAGCCCAGGACGTTGAGCGCCAGCAGGCCGACGTTGGCGGACGTGCCGAGCATGCCGGCAACGAGCGGGCGCGACCCTTCCGACCAGGCTTCCGAGGCGAGCGAGACGCCGGTCGGCCACATGCCGCCGACGCCCATCGCCGCCAGGAAGCGCGACGCGAGCAGCTGCTCCGGTGTGGCCGCGACATAGCCGATTGCCGAAAACAGCGAGAACCAGAAGATCGAAAGTCCCATCGCCCGTACGCGGCCCATCCAGTCGCCGAGCCATCCGAAGACCAGCCCGCCGCCGGCTGCCCCGAACAGGAACGCGGCGTTGTACCACGAGAACCAGGTCGGCACGACGATCTTGAGCGCCTCGGGCTCACCGGAAATCGGCGCGGGCGGCACACCACGCAGCCGCGGCGAGGCAAGCAGCCGGCCGGGACGCAGCAGCTGATCCGGAGACACCTGGCCGCTGCGGAGGAACTCGATCGTGGCCGAGCGAGCTGAGAGCGTCATCACCGCCATCTGAAATCCGGAGAACATCCAACCCAGGAACGCCGCGGAGAGGATGATGTAGCGGCCGGCGGCGGTAAGTTCGCTCAGTGGCTCGCCAGGATCGCGGCTCATGGCACACTCGTAGAGTAAGCGTCCTCGCTTGCTCGCATTTGCCGGCGAACGATCATTGCACAAGCGAGGACGCTTATGCTACGGCTAGCCGACTTCGCTAGCGCCGTCCCAGTCGATCACCCGCTGCAAGAAGAGGGTGACGTCTTCGGCGAAGGTGCGGAACAGCACTTCGCCCTTCTCGGCGGAGGCCGCCCGCGGGTCGCCAATGTGGCCGGGCTCGGTGCGGTCCTTGGTGATCCAGCCGCGGTGGGCCGGCTCGAAGCGATCAGTCTGCACGACCGGCCGGGCCGCCTTGTAGTCGCCAACGAGGTGCGGGGCCAGCCGCAGCATCATCGACGTCTCCCACTCGCAGGCATGTCCCATGCGGTGCTGCACGAGCGATTTGTCGGCTTCGTTCGGCTTGCCGCCGAGCGTCCAATAAGTTGTCGAAAGCAGCGCCAGGCCCTTGCGGTCGCGGAACTTCTGCCGCACTTCGAACATCGCCTGCTGGGCGGGCACGATGTTGCCGCCGTGGCCGTTGACCAGCACGATCCGCGTGAAGTTGTGGACGAGGAAGTTCTCGACCATGTCCTTGAGGATGTCGAGGTAGGCCCGCGGAGCGGCAGTCATCGTGCCTGGAAAATCGAGGTGGTGCTCCGAGTTTCCCAGCCACAAGAGCGGCGTGAACAGGACGCGGTCCTTCAAGCGCTCGGTCACGCGGCGGATCACTTCACCCAAGAGCAGGCTGTCGGTGAACAGCGGCATGTGCCGTCCGTGCTGCTCCAGCGCCGCAATCGGAATGACGACCGGCGTCCGGCGGCTGAGTCCATCGATGTCGGTCCACTTCAGATCGGCAAGTTGCATATCCCAAATGGCCGCCCAAATGTCGGCCCAAATAGCGGTGCGTGCAGAAGAGTCTTGTCCGCGGAGGTAGCTTAGGTGATTCCGCGCTGCGAGGCAATCAAGCGACCGCCGGCTGCTGCGTGGCTGTTTGCGGAGCGAGCCGCAGGGCGGCTTCCGCCAGCTCCGCCAGGTGCAGTGGCAGAGGCAACACGGCGGCCAGGCCTGCTGCTGCCGCGCGAGTCCAATCTTCCGGCCGCGGGAAGTGCAGCAACAGGATTCGACGCGGCCCAGGCGAATCAACCACGTTCTTCCAGCCGTCGATGATCTCCAGCTCACAGCCTGCGGGAAGAGCCTCCGCCGCAGCCGACCACACACTGCCCATTCCGAGTGCCGCGAGGGCGTCGCTAATGCCGTCATACATTGCGCGGCTTTCGGTGCGGATGATGGCTGTCCACTTTGCCGCGCGGTTCTTTTGCGTGCGCAGAGCTGCGCTCTCTCGCTGGAGGCGCTCCACATCGGTGAGCGTCCGCGGCAGGCGCATGCTCCGCGACTCGAGGTCCAGCGCCAGCGGCAAGCGGACCGGCCAGGTTCGCCAGGGCACGCGCATGACCCCCGGCCAAGGGCGGCCGCTGCGCAATTCGCCTTCGCACCAGCTGCCGAGCAGTGCCACCAGGCGGGCCAGCGGCGCGCGGGAATGCCATTGTTCGACAGCCGACTGCGAAGTCTGACCGGGCCGCGACTGGCACACGAGGATGGCGTGGGGGCTGGCCGTCCCCTCTCCCAGAGAGAGCCGGAGCAGGCAGGCGCGCTCGCCGAGCCAACGAATCGCGGCGGCGAAATCGGCGTGCTGCCAGTCGCCGGCCAGCCAGATCGTCGGCTTGTGCACGTTGCGGCTCATGGCTCCTCTTCGCTGCGTTCGAACTTCCGCACGGCGGATAGCGCCTGCTCGGCAGAGTCCGCAGCCCGCAGTTCCTCCAGGAACCCCGCCGTCGAAATCAGCCGGCTCAGCCGGGTCAGCGTCCGCAAATGCTGCGAGTCATCGACCGAGCAGATCAGGAAAAACAGGTCGGTGAGCTGCCCGCGCTCGCTGCCGAACGGAATGCCCCGTTGCGTGCGGCCCAGGGCTAACAGCGGCTGCGCGAGGATCTGTCCCAGCGGCCGGCGCGGGTGGAGCAAGGCCACGCCGCTGTCGAGCGCCGTGGGATGCAGCTTCTCGCGGGCTTCGACCGCCTCGGTCATTTCCGCCGCGTCCCACAAGTGGCCCGTTTTGGCAGCCAGCTCGACCATCGACTTGATGACCGAGCTGCGGGTGCGGGCGTCCAGAGGAATCGCAATGGCCTCGGGGAGGAGCAGCTCGCTGATCCGCACCGTCGCCGGCTCCTTCTGCTCCGCAGCTTTGTCGAGCAGCCCTTGCACTTGGGCGATCTCCGCGTCGTCGCCCGCCCCGATCCGCTCCTCCAGCCAGTGGTGAATCTCGGCCTGCGAGAACTTCCACTGCCCGCCGATCTTGCGGCCCGGCACGCTGCCGCGCTCCGCCATCTTCAGCACTTGCTGCGGGGCAAGGTGCAAATAGGCGGCCAGCGATTCGGGATCGAAATCGGAGTAAGGCATGGCGAGATTGTCGGCAGGTCGCCGCGAGCCGTCCAGATCAATCCGGCGGCCCTTCAGGCCGTCGTCCGCACGGGAGGCGGCTGCGGCGCAGGCGGGCCGAAATTCAGGTGCTCGCGAAGGGCATAGAGGAGCGCCCCGATCGCGATGGCCGCAGCGACGAAGATCGCCACGACGATGGCCTGCGTGGAGTTCGGCTTGCGCAGACGGGGCTTGGCCCGCGGCGCAGGCGGAGGTTTGGGGCTGGTGCGTGGGGCCAGGGCAAATTGAGGCAGCCCCGGCGACTCGGCCTGGGCAACGGGACCCGTGTCGGTGGACGAATCGCTGGTGAACACCGTGTCGGCGGCGACCGGAACGGTTGTCTGACGCGGAGGCGCGACGATCGACGCCGCGGCTGGCCTGGCTGCCGGCGGCGGCGCACCGCGCGGGCTCTTGGGCGACTGGATGCCTTCCAGGAAGGCCTGCAAATTCTGGCCCTGCGCGGGATCGATGCTGACCGTCGGCGAGGCGCACGGATCGAGGCGGCACCGCTCCAGGTCCGCGATCAGCGCGGTCATGTTCGGATAGCGCTGCTGGGGCTTCTTGGCGACCATCCGGTGGAACACGGCGTCGAGTTCCGGCGACACGCCCGCGCGGGCCGCGGCCAGCGAGGGAATCGGCTGCTCGCGGTGGGCCACAAGTTTTTCCAGCACCGTCGCGCCGCGATAGACCACTTTGCCCGTGAGCAAGTACCAGAG
>DASRJB010000812.1:0-12268 GCA_035649715.1 Pirellulaceae bacterium | reverse complement strand
GTCCTATCAGGCGCACACGGTCGAGGTCCAGCGGCCGGCGGACGGCCAGGCGCTGCTCCTCCTCAAGCACGTCCTCCGTCCATACGACGAGACGAGAATCCGCATCAACACGGCCAAGAACGCCGTGCTGTCGATCGAGTTCTTCGATTTCGGCACGCTGACCGGCAAGATGGAAGCCAAGGACCACGTGCAGGTCGCCGGCATCTGGCTGCCGCAGCGGATCGAGCAGACCGACGAGGCCGGCCGGCCGCTGCGCACCGTCACGCGCAAGCACACGGTCCTGACGCCCGAGCAATTTGCGGCTCAATTCGCCGAGCGATTGAAAGAGCAAGCCGAGGCCCTGCGGATCAGCCCGCTCTTCCCGGCGCTCGAAAAGGCCAAGGCCGCGGCGGCAGCCGGCCGGGCCACGCTCGAAGACCGGCTGGTCATCCTGCACAGCCTGGTCTGGCGACAGCAGTGGCCCGCGGCCCTGGCCGAGCTGGAGACGATCGAAAAGCTAATCGCCGGCAAGCGGTTTGCCCCCTGGCTGCGGCTGTGGCTGCTGGAGCAGGCCCGCCGCAACGAAGAGCTGCGGCAGCTGGCCCTCGCGCTGGCCCCGCAAATTGCCATGCAAGCTCGCTCCGGCGACTTTGTCCTGGCCCAGCGGCTGTTCGCCTATGCCACGAACAACCTGCAGGCCGGCGAAGTGCTGGCGGTCCTCGATCCGCTGCGGCCTGTCTTCGAGCGGCAGCCCGAGCCAGCGCGGGCCGTGGCGCGGTGGCAGTCGTACCGGGTCTCGCAGCTGCAAGCGATTGGCCGGCTCGATGAAGAGCTCGCCCTGCGGCGGCAGCTGGCGACGCAGTATCCGGACGATCGGGACTATCAGGCGGAGTATGCCCGCGCGCTCAAGAGCGGCGGCGACACCGAGGCCG
This sequence comes from Pirellulaceae bacterium, assembly GCA_035649715.1. Lineage (GTDB taxonomy): Bacteria > Planctomycetota > Planctomycetia > Pirellulales > Pirellulaceae > CAYLLN01. The sequence goes on along the minus strand of DASRJB010000812.1, from coordinate 11,357 downwards.
CCTATGCCTGGCTCAAGGCCGCGCTGGCTCAGCCGGAGGCGAAGTGGCCGGCGAGCGACCGCGACTATCTCTACAACGTGTGGGCCGAAATGCTCCGCGACCAGGGCCGCTGGGCCGAACTCGCGGAGCTGGCCGCGGCCTGGATCGAGCAGCGGCCGGAGAATTCCGACGCCTACGAGCTGTATTACGCGGCGCTGGTCTTCACGAATCGCTACGACGAGGCCGACCGCAAGCTGGCCGAGTGGTTCGCGGCGGGTTTGGCCGCGCCGCTCTTGACCAAGACCACCGAGCCGCCGCTCTACGCCGCGATTGAGACGGCTCAGGGCGAAAACAGCTATTTGCGGGGCGGCGACGAAGACCCGCAGTGGTACGGCGAGCTGGCGGCCGTGATCGAAACCTTCGCCAGCCGGCCCGATCAGCGCGGCATCGTCGGCAATGCCAACGGCAACTGGCGTTTCCGGCAGAGCGAGGAGTTCAAGGCGGTCAGTCGCAAGCTGGTCGCCCGGCTGAAGGCGGAAGCCGGCACGCTGCCGGTCGGTCAGCTCGAGCAGCTTGCCGATTGGGTCGCTTCCTATGGCCTCGACGTCGGCGTGGACGACTGGAAAGCCGTCGCGGCCGCGGTCCGCCCGCGGTGGGAGGCCGCCACGCACAGGGCGATCGAGCAGGCCCTCGCCGGCCTGCTGACGAGCTGCTATTCCCGCATTGGGGCGGAAGAGCGGCTGGCGTTCCTCCGCCTGCGGCTGGAAAAGGCCGACGACGAGAACCGCGCCGGTCGCGCGCAAGAGCTATTCGAGGCCCTGCTCGAGCAACCCTGGACCGCCGCCTGCGAGGACGAAGCGCTGGCGCTGCTGGATAAGCTCGCCGCCGGCGACGATGCCACCGCACGATTGCATCAGCAAATCCTGTACGTCTTCCGCTGGGTCGATCGGATGGAGCAGGCCCGCAACGAGCTGTACGAGCGCGAGATCAAGGAGCCCGAGAAGCTGACGCGGACGGAGCTGGCCGAGAAGCGCAAGGAAAACCGCAAGCGGGCCCGCAGCGAGCTGTCCGAGAAGCTGGCCGCGCTGGCCAAGACCAGGCAGGACGGCCTGGCGCGCTGGCTGCTCGTCGAGCGATTGCATCTGGAGATCAAGCTGGAGCGCGACCTGGAGAAAGTCGCTGAGTCCTGCTTCGAGCTGCTCGGCGCTCAGCCGCCGGCCGCGAAGCCCGCTGACGCCGAATTGCCCTTGGCCGACGCGCTGGATCTTCAGTTCCGGACCCGGCTGCTGACGATGCTGACTTATCTGGCGTCGAAGCGCGACGCGCAGGCGGCCGTCACGCCGCGGCTGGAGAAGTATTTCGACGCGCTCATCGCCCAGAATCCCGATGGCACGCTGATCGGCCTCGATGGCCGGGCGGGCAAGTACGCGCTGCTCGTCGTGCAGGACCGGCCGCAGGAATTGCTGGCGGCGGTCAGCGCCTGGCCAGCGCAGGTGAAGTATCCGCAACGCTGGCAGCGGATCCTCGCCTACCTGCGCGCCGAGCTGGGCCAGCTGGCCGAAGCGGTCGCTCTGGCCGAGTCGCTAATCAAAGAGGACGCCTGGAGCGGCGGCGACTATCGCCAGCTCGCCAACTGGCAGCAGGCCCTCGGCCAGAAGGCGAAATACGAGGCGGCGCTGGTTGCGGCCTACCAGCAGCTCGACGAATACCGCCTCCGCCGGCTGCTCGATCAGGCCCGCGCTCCGTGGCAGAACCCCAACGCCAATGCGACGCCGGGCACGATCGATCCGCAGGTGTTCCTCATTCAGAAGGCCCTCTATCAAAAGGCCAGCGAGCCGCAGCACTACGTCTATATCTCGCGGTCGTTCTATGAATCGTCGCGCGACTTCCGCCTGCTGGCCGGCCTGGCCGACGCGGTCATCGGCCAGTCGGCCCTGAACGTCTATCCGTTCCTCGGCGAGATGAAGACCACGCTCGACGAGATCGACCGCGAGGCGGCGGCCGACGAGATGCTGCGGTACATTGCCGCGCTTCGCGGGCAAGGCAAAACGCCCGTCGATCAGCGGGCGCTGGACCTGCTCGAGATGCTGGCCGAGCGGCGGGCCGCCGAAGTGCAGAACCAGCCCGGGCCGCACGTCCAGCGGGCGGTCGCTGCCCTGCAGCGGGCCGAGAAGCGCGAGTGGTCGCCCGGCGAGCCGCGGCTCCTGGCGGAAATGCTTGGCAAGCTAGGCGGGATTTCGCAAAAGCCGCTGGCCGACGAAGTCCTCCGCGTGATGGCGGCGCTCTATGCCGCCGAGAAAGAGGGCACGCTCGACCGGCTACGGATCAGCCGCTGGCTAGCCGAGGCATTGCATAACAACGGCCGCCGCCAGGAGGGGATCGACGTCTTGGAGGTGGCAATTCCCGAGTACCGGCGGGCCGTCGGAGGCAAGACAACCATGGAAATGGTGGAGCCCGTGGCGCTGCTCTCGGACCTCTATTCCGGGGCGGATCAGTTCGTGCGGGCGGAGGCGGTGCTCAGGGACGAAATTCCGCGGGCCGCGAACCAGAACGTGGCCAATGACCTGGTCTGGCGGACGTACGCGGTTCACAACCGGGCCCTGGAGCGCCGCGGCACGACCTCGCTGGGGAGCGGCCAGGCGCTCTATCAGGGGCTGCAGGCCGAGCTGCAAAAGGCGGCGGCCGCCACGCCCGACCACCGCCAGCGGCGGCGGCTGGTGGAAGAGCTGTCGCAGTTCTACCGCACCGCGAATCGCCTGAACTTCGCCGCCGCGCCGGCCGACGCGCGGCGTTTTGCCACCGAGCTGTTTCCGCCAATCCTGGCGAAACAGGTCAACGATTACCAGGACCTGGTCAGCACGATCGCGGGTTGCCTGACCGAGGTTGCCGGCAAGCGCGACGCCCTGGCATTCTTCATCGCCCGGATGGAAACCGAGCCCCGCTGGCTCGAGCGTCAGGGCGAAGGCGGCTGGCGGCGGTTTGGCTCGCGGATCGCCGAGTTGCGGCACGAGCTCTTGGCCATCGGCGACTTGGAGCCGCGGCTGCTGGCGATCGTGCTCAAGGAGCTGCGCCGCGATCTGACGACGCGGCAGTCGCACAACCAGTCGATCTATCACGAGGGCCACCAGTATTTCTGGCCGGAGAAGCGGGACGACTTTGCCCGCGTCGCCGAAGATGTGCTGATGACGCGCCGCGACGACGAGGCCGGGCTGCTCTACATCGCCGAGTACCTGTTCCACGGCCTGACGCTGAAGGACCGGGCGATCGAAATCCTGCTCGACGCCCACCGGAAAAAGCTGCTCCGCGACGACGGCCAGTCGCAGCTCGCCCACTACCTCCATCAGGTCCAGCGGTGGGGCGAGGCGGTGGCGATCCTGGAGGGCCTCGTGGAGCGGCATCCCGAGGCCCTCGGCTACCGCACGCGCTTGATGTTCGCCTATTTCCAGTCGAAGCGGCCCGACGCGATGCTGGCGCTGCTCGCGGCGACCGACAAACACTTCCACGAAGGCGAGCGGTGGAGCGAATTGGTCGCGGCGCAGCTGGCCGAAGCCTGCTTCGACTGCGAGCTGTTCGAACAGACCGTCAAATACTACGAAGAGGCCATCGCCCGCCGCCTGGAGGCCACGGGCAACCGCTCCGCCGGCGACCAGCGGCTGGCGCAGTACAACGCCGAGCTGGCCTTCGCCTGGGCCGGCCTGAAGAACACCGAGAAGGCCGTGGACGCCGCCGGCGCGGCGATCGTTGGCTGGGGCGCTGCCGGGGATGTCCATTTGCGGAATCACGGCCGGATGAAACCGCTCGACGTGCTCCGCGAAGTGCTCAAGGAGTCGCCGAACCTCGATGCCTATTTGGCCGAGGTCGATAAGCAGGCAGCCGAGTCGCAGGAGGACAGCGCGATCATCCGCAAGGCACTGGGCGAGGTCTATTTCGAGCGGATGGAGTTTGCCAAGGCGGCCGCGCAGCTCAAGATCGCGGTAGAGCTCGCGCCGAGCGACCCCGCCGTGCACAGCAAGCTGGTCGCCTGCTACGACGAACTCAAGAACGGCCCCGCTGCGGCCGAGCAGATGTTTGCCGCCGTGGAAGTGACCCGCCGCGACGTGGAGCTGTGGGCCAGCCTGGCCACGCGGCTGCAAACGCTCGGCCAGGCCGACGAAGCCGAGCGGGCCCGCACGACGCTGGTGGAAATGCTGCCCGGCGAGACCGAGGGGCACGCGAAGCTGGCGGTTCTCCGCCAGGAAGCCAACCGCTGGGACGACGCGATCCTGCACTGGCGCGAGGTCGCCACGCTCCGCAAGCTGGAGCCCGCGGGCCTGCTGTCGCTGGCCGCCGCTGAGCTGCATCAAAAGCAGAAGGCCGCCGCCGACGCCACGCTGAAGCAGCTCGAATCCACCGACTGGCCCGCCCGGTTCCACGACGAGCTGCGCGAAAGACTGCCGAAGCTTCGCGAACAATGGCGTGGCCTATAGCATCCGTGGGATGGCCCGGCTGGGCTAGGCTCCATCCCGCGGCGGCCGCATGTCAAACAGCAGATCATTCAGCGTCGCGAACGCATGCAGCGCGGTTCCAAGCGTTGCCAGGGCTGCGGCCACTGCAATCGCGCGTCCAGACCATGCGCCGCTTCCGCCCAGCAGCCAGCACGCCAGCATCACACCGAGCGCGCTGCCGGTGAGCGTCAAAGTAAACGATCGCGTGAGGAGTGGATGGCTGGTATGCCAATAACCGACACCGAAAACGAGGGCTAACGGCAAGAGACCGACGAGCGCAACAGCGACCCACTTTTGTTGGGCGCCTGGCGATTCCGGCCGCAGGCGCGGCTCGAGCTGCTCGTAGCTATCCAGCGGTATGAACCGCGCCGTGTCATGCCTGCCGTTTTCACCGTGGCAGGTCACGCAGCGGTCGGCAATGAGCGAGCGAATTCGCACGCGAGCGGCTGCCGCGGGGACATCCGCGGAGGGGTCGCTCACCCGGTAAGCCGCCGTGATTTGCTGGATCTTCGCCGCGCCGCTCGGCAGATAATCGTCTTGGGAGTATGCATCGCGGCTGGCGCCTGATCGGACCCAGTCGAGCAGGGCCAGGCGCTCGCCCTCGCGCTGTTGGAGCAATCGGCCCTTTTCGTCCTCAGTCAGGCTCCTGACAGCATCCTCCCAGCCGATTGATTGAAGGGTGAATGCGGGGCGCATCGTTCCGCCGCCGTTCATCTGATCGCCGCCGGCCTCGAGCAGTTGCTCAATCTTGCTGACTGGCCTGGCGGTGATCAATCGATCAAGCTCGCGCAGATCGGGGAACAAAGAACTGGGAGGCGTGAGTTGAAAATAGACTGCGACGAGGAGGGAGCCATATCCGATTGCAACTGCGGTCAGGAGCAATCCCAACGCTCGTCTCGTCGCCCAGGGGAGCTGGCAGAGCCGCGAGCGTGTGAACGTAGCAGCCAAGTGCAAGGATCCTTACGGCCGCAGCGCTGCGGCGTCGGTAGCTGCACCGTGAGCGGTGGGGCGCTGCGACTAATCCTCGGTCCACGTCAGACCATCGTCGGCGCGCGTGGCGAGTTGAAAATTTTGCAGGCTCATGCTTTTTTTGAACAGGCGAACGCTGGCGTCGGCCAAAGCGACCATCATGGCCGAGTGCGGTGAATTGGGAGTGGCCCAATTGCATACGGTCGGATCGGTGGCCGCGCCCGTGATTTTGGGGCCGACTTGAAATGCAGTGCTCGTTGCCGTCTGTGGGTTGGCAGGTTGTCCCGTAATAGTAATTCCAGGCGTCCGGTACCAAGGCGCCTTGGGCGGGCTGGGGTCGGGGTTGTTGGAATTCAGGAACGTCCCCCAATAATGCCATTCACCGTTGCAGATTTGATAGCGCTCCACAAACATGATCGTGTTCGAAGTGCCGTCCGGGATTGTCCTGGCAATGCTCGCGTCGGGAACGAAGACGAGCGCGTTGGCCGCGTACGACGCAGTGGCCCAGGCGTTGAGCGTGCCTGGGTTCCGCACCTGTCGAGACGGGTTGCTGACGTCCGATGGACAGAGGAAGGCCGGGATGAAAACGCCGTAGGCCCGGATTTGCGGACTGGAGCCTTGAACGATATTCGAGGCGACTTGCCGGCCCTGGGCATCTTTGGTGCTGTCGTAGAAGTTCTTCTGCTCGATATAGGGCAGCAGGAAATAGAATACCGTCCCCTTGTCATTGCTGTTCGTGGGAAAACTGCCCACCAGAGGCGGCAAGGCGCGGTAGGTGTCGTTCAGATTGTGAGTTGCCAAAGCCAGTTGCCGCATTTTGTTGGCGCAGGAGGTGCGGCGGGCCGCCTCACGGGCGGCTTGGACGGCTGGCAGCAGCAACGCGACGAGCACACCAATAATCGCGATTACGACCAATAATTCGACCAGTGTAAATCCCTGCCGTGGTCGCGGCGTTGGAACGATTCCCATGGCTAATCTCCAGAGTTTCGCGCGGGCAAGTCATTGGCGTGGGCGATCGACGAGCCCCGCGCGGCTTTCGCGGAGCGCGCCAAATGGCTGAAGGCCACGGAATAACTCCATCGCCTCTGACTTACAGCAGCGCTTGCCGAGATGGTGCGCGAAATTACGGGCTGGTCCCCCTTACCGCCCCTGCCAGGTCTACCCCACGTTCTTACTTCCGCCTGGGCCGCGGCTAGATGCATTAAATCGCGAATTGTCGAATTCGTAATACGGAAAGGTCGGGGTTCTGTTCCTTGAGAGGGTGGTTGAACCCAAACTCCGCGACGAGCGGACCTGTCCCCGGCCCGCGCTTGATTTCAGTTACCCGTGCTTCGCATAATGGCGGCCGCGACTTGTCTAGCAGGAGCCCGGCCATGTCCGACTTGCACCGCCCGAGTGTTTCGCTCGCTCGCCGCCAGTGGATGCGTGATGTGGCCGCAGTCGCATTGCCAGCGGCGATAGCGGCTGCCGGCTCTTCGCTGCTGGGGCAGGAGCCAAAGGCGCAGCCGCCCAAGCGACCGGCGAGCCTGCAGGAGTTTGCCGGCCAGGGGCCAGCCGGCGCAGCGGCAGGCGCACCGGCCGACGCGGCCGGCTGCAACGATTGCGGCGGGCTAGGCTTTTTGCCACTCAAGAACCGCAGGCCCTATTTTCACGTCGAAGGGCAGCCGCTGCCGAAGGCGGCCGACGCCGTGCCGCACCGCTATTGCCCGACCTGCCGGGCCGACGGCAACGACAAGGACCTGGTCGCCGAACAGACGGAGCGGTTCAAGACGGCCCTGGGCGGACATCAGAAATGGGAGAAGGAAACCGAGTTCAACCTGCTCCGTGTCGAGACGCGGCACATCGAAGTCCACGGTCAGTTCCCCGCGGCGGAGGCGATCAAGATCGGCCAGGCCTTCGAGAGCCTGGCCGCGCACCTGCAGACGCTGACGGGCACGATGGAGCTGACGCAGACGCGGCCCGACAGCTTCGAAATGATGGCCCTGCTCGAAAAGCCCCCGATGGACCACTTTCGCACGGTGCTGGAGCGGATCTATACGGTCGAGCGGTTGGGCGAGCACTGGGGGCTGACCCGCGGCGTGCCGGCCGTGGACGGCTTCCCGCTCCCGTTCTTCTATCAGACCGCGGAGGACACGAAGCGCCGGCCTTACGCCCACGGCATCTGCTTCATGGGTGGCCGCAAGCTGCTGCGTGTGGCGACGCAGGAGCGGGCCAGCCGCTGGCTGCAGGAAGGCTTTGCCGAGTATTGCGAGTTCGCGGCCCTCAAGGCCAACCTGTGGCGCACGGTCTATAACGACAACCCGCCGCCGCCGATGGGCAGCTGGGCCCAGCAGGTCCGCCAGCTGGCGCTCGGCAAGCAGCTGCGCCCCTGGCCGGAGCAAAGGAAGCGCGAGCTCCGCGACTGGGACGCCCGCGATTACCTGCAATCGTTCGGCATGGTCGCCTACCTGCTGCAATCCGATCCCAAGAAGTTCCTCGAGCTGACGCGCAAGCTGCGCGCGGGTTTGGAGGAAGACAAGGCCCTCGAAGAGTCGTACGCGATGCCCCTGGCTGCCCTCGAGACCGCCTGCACCAAGTGGCTTGCCGGCGGCAAATAGCTTCCCTCGCGTCCACGAGATCGGCACGTGGCTTGCAACGGCGAGTCGCTTACTCGCTGAACCGCCCGCAAGGTCGCCGCGGGTTTCCCAGCTTGCCAGACTTGCGTATCATGCAGTGCCTGCTCAAGCAGCAGCGGCTGCGCGGGAACCGGCAAGTAAGTCTATTCCCGTCGTTTGTTAGGGCGCGAATGCCGATATTAAACCTACATCATACCTCCGCCTCGCCGCCGGCCGACTTTTCCTGCTCGCTAGCCACTCCCGTAGCCCGCTTCTGCCAGCCACCCGCGAAGGAGCCTTCCCGTGCCGCGCCATCGGTTTTTCGTCCGCTTGTTCTCGGGCGTCCTCGTGCTGTCTGCGGCGGCTGCGGCGCTGGCCGTGCAGCCCAGCGAGAAGCTCCTGCCGGCGACAACGAAGGGCTTCATTTCCACGCACGACGTCGATGAGGTGCGGACGAAATTCAACGAGACGCAGTTCGGCAAGCTGGTCCACGACCCGCTGATGGAGGCGTTCATCGCCGACTTCAAGAAGCAGATCGGCAAGAAGCTCGAGAAGGCCGGGAAGAAGCTCGGCATCCAGTGGGACGACATGGAGGGCGTCTATGCGGGCGAAGTCGCGCTGGGCCTTGTGCAGCCCGACCCCAAGGACAAGAACTCGCACGCGACTGTGCTGATCGTGGACATCACCGGCAAGCGGGGCCAGGCCGACGTCCTGCTGGCCAAGATCGATGCCAACCAGAAGGCCAACAAGGCGGTCAAGGGCGCGGTCGCGGTCGGCGACGTGACGCTCACCTCGTACAAGCAGCCGCTGCAGGAAGGCGAGAAGGTCGCGGAGGTCGCCTATTACTTCATCAAGGACAATCAGCTGGTCGCCACCGACCACCTGAATGTGGCGAAGGAGATCGTCGGGCGGTTTAACGGCAGGGCTACGGACACGCTGGAGAGCGTCAAGGCGTTCGACCACACGATGAAGGAGAACGCCAAGCTGGCCGGCGGAGTGCGGCATCACGTCCGCTGGTTCGTGGAGCCGCTGGGCTATCTTGAGACGGCCCGCGCGGCGGAAGGCGGCCGCAAGAAGCGCGGCACCGATCCCTTGAAGATTCTCCAGGGCGAGGGCTTCACCGCGGTGCAGGGCGTCGGCGGCCACGTCTTCTTCGGGCTGAACGGCCACGAGATCACGCACCGCACTTACGCTTATGCTCCGCCGGTCGTGCGCAAGAAGGACGATCCGAGCAAGGACAAGTACAACCTCTCGATGCGGATGCTGGATTTCCCCAACAGCGCCAAGGGCGCGCTCGAGCCGCAGCCTTGGGCCATGTCCGACCTGGCGACCTACCTGTCGTTCAACTGGAAGACGCAGGACGCGTTCAAATACTCCGAGTCGCTCGTCGATGCGATCATCGCCGACAAGGGCGCCTGGCAGGAGATGTGGAAGGGGATGAAGGAGGACGAATTCGGCCCCCAGATCGACATCTTCAAGGAGCTGGTGGATCATCTCGGCGAGCGGGTTACGGTGCTGGTCGATGTCAAGCTGCCCGTGGGCCTCAAGAGCGAGCGGCTGCTGGGCCTGGTGGAGGTCAATAAGCCCGAGATCATCGCCAAGACGCTCGACAAGGCGTTCAAGAAGGACCCGACGGCCAAGAAGCACGTCTATAAGGGGCAGGTGATCTGGGAACTGACGCAGGAAGAGTTGGCCGGGGACACGGAGCTGATGATCGAGGGGGCCGGGTTTGTGAGCGCACCGGAAAAGAAAAAGGACGAAGAGAAAGACAAGGCGCTGCCAAACATGGCGATCACCGTCTTCGCGGGACACCTGGTGATCGGCACGCACCTCGACTTCGTGCAGGAGCTGATCGACCGCGCCGCGGCGAAGCCCAACCTGGCGGTGGCCGCCGACTACCTCCGCGTGCAAGACGAGCTGGTAAAGCTCGGCTCGCAGGAGGACAGCTTCCACTTCTTCTCCCGCACCGACGAGTCGTACCGGGCGACCTACGAACTGATCAAGCAGGGCAAGCTGCCCGAGGCCGAGACGCTGCTGGCCCGCGTGCTCAACGCCTTGCTCGGGCCGACCGAAGAAGGGGTCGTCCGCGAGCAGGAGATCGACGGCGCGAAACTGCCCGACTTCGACCTGGTGAAGAAGTACTTCGGCCCCGGCGGCCTCTATGTGCAGAGCGAAGCGAACGGCTGGCGGATCGTGGGCTGCCTGCTGAAGAAGTAGTCAGTTACGGTTAATCAATTCCTAAGCTAGTCTTCAGGAAGTACGCCTCGACGGCCCGCAGGTAGTCGGCGTTGTCCTTCTTGCCGAAGCCGTGGCCTTCGTTGTCGGCGAAGACCGTCCAGACGGTCCGCCCGCGGCCGCGGACCAGCGACGCGATCTGCTCGGCCTCGCTGAAGGGCACCCGCGGATCATTGCGGCCGTGCGCGACCAGGAGCGCCGAGACGATCTTGTCCGCCTGGCCGGCCGGACTGATCCGCTCGAAGAACGCCTTCATTTGCGGGTCGCGCTCGTCGCCATATTCGGCCCGCCGCAGATCGACCCGGTAGGCCGAGGTCGTCGCCAGGAACGTGTTGAAGTTGCAGATGCCGACCACGTCGATGCCGGCCTTGATCCGGTCGCCGAAATGCGTCAACGACGAGAGCACCATGAACCCGCCGTACGAGCCGCCGCTCACCGCGACCCGCGACGCGTCGAGCTCCGGCTGCCGGGCGATCCAGTCGAGCAGTCCGCCGATGTCCTTGACGCTGTCCTCGCGGAGCTGGGCGTTGTCGAGCTTAAGGTACGACTTGCCGTAGCCCGCCGAGCCGCGAACGTTGGGCAGGAGCACGGCCACGCCGAGCTCGTTCAAGTAGAACTGCGTCGTGCCGGAGAAGAGCGGCTGCGCCTGGCTCTCCGGGCCGCCGTGAATCTGGATCAGCACCGGCGCCTTCCGCTGGGGCGAGGCGTTCTTCGGCTTGAAGTACCAGCCGGGGATTTCGCGCTTGTCGAACGAGGGGAAGCGGATTCGCTCGGCACGGGCGAACGTCTGGGGGTCGAGTCCGCCGACTTCGCTGTAGGTCCAGCGCGTCAGCCGGCCGCTGTCGATCTCCAGGGAGTAGGCCTCCGCCGGCGCATCGGGAGCGGCCAGCGTAAAGCCGAGCTGCTTGCCGTCGGGCGAGAACTCCAGCGACCCGACCAGACCGATCGGCAGTTTCAGCTCGCGGCGCTGCGGCCGAAAAGGTAGCCCGCCACTCCGTGGCGGGCCGCCCGCGACGGAGTCGCGGGCTACAGTCGCCGTCAACAGATAGAGCTGGCTCGCGCCATCGGCGTTGACGGTGAATGCGGCCAGGCCGGA
>DASRJB010000811.1:0-9979 GCA_035649715.1 Pirellulaceae bacterium | reverse complement strand
CAGCGCGTGGCGGCCCATCTGGATATCTGCCCGGCCTGCGAGCGGGCGGCGGCGGAGCTGTCGGACGATCAAGAGGCTCGCGAACTGGCGGCCGCTGCCGGGGGCCAGCCTGCCGAGCCGAAGCCGGAGCCCCAGGTTGAGGACTTGTGCAAGCGCCTGGTGGCGCTGGGGCTGTATGAATCGGCCCTCGATGAAGCCGAAGAAGACACGAGGCCCGGTCTCGATCCGGAGCCGTCGCAAACGTCGGTGCTGTCCAAGGGCCGCGCGCCGCAAACCGTCGTCCGGCCGACCGTGCAGAACTTGCCGGCAGTGGCGCTGCCCGCCACAAGCGAGCTAACGCCCAGCTGCGATCCGGCGATCGACGGCCGGCGGCTCAAGCGCCTGGGCCGCTACGAGATCGTCCGGCTCCTGGGCGCGGGCACGTTCGGCATCGTCTATCTGGCCCAGGATTGCAAGCTCAACCGCCCCGTGGCCCTCAAGATCGCCCGGGCCACCGTCCTGGCCGACGACCATCTGCGGCTGCGGTTCATCCGAGAGGCCGAAACGCTGGCCAAGCTGCGGCATCCGCACATCGTGCCCGTCTACGAGGCGGACGAGGTCGAGGGGCTGTGTTACCTGGCGATCGCGTTTGTCGATGGCCCTTCGCTCGACGAGTGGCTGCGCCAGCAGGAGGGTCCGCTGGACTCGCGGCTGGCCGTGAAGCTGCTCTTGCCGCTGGTGGACGCCGTCGAGCACGCCCACGCCCACGGCGTGCTGCACCGCGACATCAAGCCGGGCAACATCATCCTGGAGCGGGCCGAAGAGAACACGGACGGATTGACGGTCGTTTCGCGGCTGACCGACTTCGGCCTGGCAAAGGTCGTGGAGGAGAAGAGCAGCTCGACGATCAGCGGCATCGTGCTGGGGACGGCGGAGTACATGGCCCCGGAGCAGGCGGCGGGCCACGTCGAGCGGATCGGCCGGCCGACCGACATCTATGGGCTGGGGGCAGTGCTCTATCACATGCTCACGGGCCGCCCGCCGATTTGCGGCAATACGACCATCGATACACTCCGCCGGCTGCTGGTCGACGAGCCGGCGGAAGTCCGCACGCTTAACCGCAACGTGCCGGCAGACCTGGACGCAATTGTCCTCCGCTGCTTGAACAAGCAGGTGCAGGATCGCTATGCGACGGCGGCCGAGATGGCCGCCGACCTGCGGCGGTTTTTGGAGGGGCATCCCACAATCGCCCGCCCGCTCTCGCTGCGGCAGCGCGTGGGACGCTGGCTGCACCGCAACCCGACCCTGACCAGCGCCATCGCTCTGGCCACCATCGCGGTCTGCCTGACTGTCGGCTGGTACCGGGCCAGCCAGATGCTGGGGGCCAGCACCCGGGCCATCGACATTGCCTCGTCCAAATCCGAGCGGATGCAGCGGCAGCTGGCTCAGACGAGAGAAGAGTTGGAGGAAAGGGCGCGGCAAATCGCCCTCAGCCAATATCACGACGCCATCACCGCCGCCGAGCGGGCGCTGGCCGAGGGCGACGTGGTGCAGGCCCTGACGGCGCTGCAGGGGCAGATTCCCCCGCCCTTAAGTCCGCCCACCAGCGATCTCCGCGGCCTGGAGTGGCACTATCTGTACGCTCTGGCCACGCAAACGCCCCTGGCGGAGGCTTTCCTCGGCTCGGAGATTTACCAGATTCGCCTGTCGCCGGACCGCCGCGAGGTGGCCGCCGCCTGCCGGGACAGCGTGCTGCGCCTGTACGACTCCCGCAAGCTGACCGAGCTGAAGTCGATCGCGACCGATCAGATCGAGATCAACGGCGTGGCCTATTCGCCCGACGGGAAGGTAATTGCCACGGCCGGCGACGACGGCACCATCAAAATCTACGACCTGGGCACCCGCGAGCTGCTGGTGCGGATTCTGGCGCATTCCTGCAAGAGCTATGGCGTGACGTTTTACGACGGCTCCAGCAAGCTGGCCAGTTGCGGCGAGGAGTCGCGGGTCCGCCTGTGGGACGCCGCCAGCGGCGACGGCCTGGGATATCTCGACGGCCATTCCGACCTTGTCGAGGCGCTGGCACTGTCGCCCGACGGGCGCTATTTGGCCACGGCTTCCAGCGACCGCACCTGCCGGGTCTGGGACCTCCGGGAAGAGCGCCTGCCGCAAATCCTCAGCGGTCATACGGCCAGGCTGACGAGCGTCTGGTTCTCGCCCGACGGCCGGCAACTGGCGACCGGCTGCCTCGACAAGCAGGTCGCGCTGTGGGACCTGGCGACCGGCCGCCGCACGACCGAGTCGCATCTGGATCAGGTTCAGAGCGTGTGTTTCTCCAGCTCGGGCGAGTGGCTGTTCGCCGGCGACCGCAGCGGCGCGGTCCGCAAGTACCGCATCGGACCGGGGCCGTACCAGAAGCTCGTCCGCGACCCGGCGGAGGACACCTGGCAGGCCCACGACACGCGCGTCTGGGCCACGATTCCCGGGCCCGAAGAGGGCACGCTGCTGACCTGCGGCGCTCGCGGGTATCTGAAGTTGTGGGGCGGCGTCCGCCGCCAGGTCCGCCGCGTCTGCCCCGAGACGCTCGACGATAACGCGGTCGATCTGGCCTTCAGCGGCGAGCAGCTCTTCGTCCTGCACGGGACCGGCGGAATCGAGATGCTCGACGCCGCGACGCTGGCCACCCGCGGCTGGCTGACCGCGCGGCTGACGGATTGGAATTGCCTGGAAGTCATGGGCGCGGAAGAGGTCGCCGCCGGCGACACGCACGGCAACGTCGCCATCTGGAATCACCGCAGCGGTGTTTTGCGGCGCATCATCAGCCACCCCGATGAGAACTTCACCGTCTTGGGACTGGTCTATTCGCAACCCGCCCGCCTGCTCGCCGTCCTGCCCGCGACGCACCACTTGCGGCTGTACAAATCGGACACCGGCGAGCCTGCCGGGATTCTGCCCACGAACAATCACACGGCAGCCGCGATTTCGCCCGACGGTCGGCAGCTGGCGGTCGATACGAGCGACAATATCCTGCTCTACGACCCGATCGGGAAAGGGTATCTGGATTCGCTCCGCGGCCACCGCCAGACCATCTACGGTTTGGCCTACAGCCCCAGCGGCCGCCTGCTGGCGTCGGCCAGCGCCGATCGCACGGCCCGCTTGTGGGGCGCCCAGGGCGGCGAGCCGCGAGTTCTGGGCGGGCACCGGGCCGGCCTGGCCGATGTGGCCTTTACGCCGGATGAAAAGACGCTCGTCACCATCGACGATGCCGGCGTTCTCAAGCTCACGCACGTCGCCACGGCCCGCACCCTGCTCGACATTCCAACCGACACCAAGTCCCTGCGGGCCTTGGCCGTTGCGCCCGACAGCCGCCGCCTGGCTGTCCTCAGGCAGGACTACAGCATCTTGCTGATCGGCGCACCGCCGGAGAAACCGGGCGAGTAAGGCGAGGCAAGGGGAACGGGCTTAAGGGCTGAGGGGCCATGACAACCTGCGCCGTTCTGCTCGACCAGGCGGGCGAATTGCCGCCGCCCGACTTGCTGGCCGACGTCATCGAGACGCAGGCGGGCTTTCCGCGCCCGGCGGCGGTGCGGCTGGCGACGCGGGCCCGCTGGTTTATTTGGGAAAACGCGCCGGCCGAATCGGCGCAGGCCGTCGCTCAGGGGCTGTCGGCCGCCGGCTTTGCCACCCGCGCCGTGCCGCAGGGCGCGGTCGTGCCGCCGACCAACCCGCGCCGCGTCCACGTGCTCAACCTGGAAGGGGACGCGCTGGGCGTACAGCTCAAATACACCGGACCGCTCACCTGGATTCCCTGGGACGAAGTGCTCGTGCTCTCGGCCGGCGCGATCAAAACCGAGACGCGAACGACCGAGGTTCGCGAAACGGTCGTCGCCCGCGGCATCGTCGTGGTCGATTCCCGCGTCCAAGTCGATCTGGAGCGGGCCATCCTGGCAGAGATTTACGCCACCGCGCCCAGCTTGGGGGAGCTGCTCTGCCTGCGGCTGAACAGCCGCGAGGTGAACTACGCGCAGACGATCGGCGGCTCGATCAACGAGAGCTGGCGGGAAAAGTTCTCGCTGCTCTTGGCTCGCCTCGGCCTCCGCGCGACTTCGGCGGCCGTCAGCCCGCAGACCGAAGCCCTCCTCGCCGCGGGCCTGATGCCCGACAACGCCGCGCTCAATCCCTATTTCTCGAGCGAAGACGAGTTCGCCCTCTACAACCGCTGGCTGGCTACGCGGAAGCGGCTGGGGTAGTCATCTCGCGCCCGTGTTTGCAGCCGGTTGCGCGATTTGCGTCGGAGCTTCCGGTTGCCGGATGTAGAGGCTCGTCGCGCCGAGGCCATAGGAGCTGCCATTGGCGACGAGCAGGCGGAAGTGGCAGGGGCCGCGGCATTCGGCGGGCAGCGTGATGTCGGTGGCGAACTCGCCCGCGGGCAAATCGAGCGCCCAGCGGGCCCAGCAGCGGTCGAGGGCCTGCTCATACACGCCCTGGAAAGCGGCCAGAGCCTTGTCGGTCGGATCGAACCGCTCGCGCGCCGGCGGCGCGACCTTGTGCTGGTCGCGGCGGCAGACCAGTTCCAGGAGGGCCGGCCCGGCCATCTTCGTGCGGCCGCTGATCCGCAGCTTGGCCCCCGCCGAAGCGTCGCGCGGCGCCGACAGGCCGATCTCGTCGGGATAGGTCAGCCGCAACATCGGATCGCCGATCAGGTGGAACAGGTGCAGGTGCTCGCGGCGCTCGGCGTCGAGCATCTCGCGGCTGGGGCTGATCACAGCGGCCACGCCGTCGAGCAGCACCCGGTTCAGGTTCGCCGCGGCGTTGGTCTCGTCGATCGGCTGGACCATCTTCCGCTTGGCGGCCAGGACGACCTCGCCCAGCGTCGGCGGGCGGGTCTTGAAGTACTCGTCCATCATCGCCGTGCCCATCACGCCCATCGCGTAAGGCATTGTCACCCGCGAGCCGCCATAGACCGCCACGGGACCGCCGTCGGCCTTGAGCAATTCCTCGGCCAGGCAGTCCTGCGGCTGATCGAAGGCCGCCGTGTAGCAGGCCAGCATCAGGGCGATCGGCGCACCGCCCGCAGACTTCAGCTTCTGGCAGTCATCGACGTCGAAGATGTGGAACCGCTCGCCGGGCACGCTCACCTGGTCGAGGGCCGTCGGGCTGCCGTGGCCGATGTAAATCCAGAACAGGCACCCCTCGTTGTGCCGCTCCACCGCCGTCAAGTGGAACAGCCGCGGGTCGGGGCAGTAGGGGCTGCGCCAGCTGCCGTACGTCATCCGCGTTTCGTAGCCGGCGGGAATGCCGCTAGTCAGCAGCTTGCTGGTCGCAGTCTCCAGGACCGTGTCGAGGATCGGGCTGAAGCCGCCGACGCCGGCGATCAGGTTGACGCGCTCGCGCCAGGGGCCGAAATCGGCGCTTTGTTCATAGGCCAGGATCTTCGCGACGATCCGGGCGACTTCGGCTGGCGTATCGGCTGGAATGCGGCCAATCGCCAGATCGGGAAGCTGGTCGTCGTTCAGGTCGGCGTACCAGTTGTCGCTGGCGATTTGCGGCTCGCTGCCCCACTTCACGTTGACGACGGCCTTTTCCAGGTGCGCCGGCACGCAGCGGGCGGCGACCGCTCGATCGACCCGCGCCGCGGGCTCGGCGTCGCCGACCAGCAGCGCGAACTTCAGCCCGCCCGCCTTCGCCGCATCGCGAATGCCGCTGCGAATTCCTTCTGGCGTGCTCGCCGTCGGTACATAAACGAATCCGTGTCCCTGTTTCTGCCTGTGCTCGATCAGCGGCTTTAGCGCCGGCAGGAATTCCCGCGGCGCAACGAGCACCGCGTCTGCCGCGCGCGGTTCAGCGGCCAGCAACATCGCGGCCAGAATTGCAGCGGACATGCAGCGATCCCTTCATCCCGCCGGATTGCGGCGTGCGAGTCATCGATTATACGAGTAGCAGGGCGTCGGAGTGTACTTGCGGGCTTTGACGACGGCAAGGCGAACTGGGCAATCCGCGGTGTCCTGGAGCAGCAACGCCCGGTACATTGAAATCGCACCTGCTTCCCTGAAACCCCGAAACCCTGAACCCTCCCATGCAACTCGGCTTCGTCAGCGCGATTCTGCCCGATCTGTCGCTCTCCGAGGTCGCCCGCTTCGCCGCCGCGGCGGGTTTCGACTGTGTGGAGCTGATGTGCTGGCCCGTGAGCAAGGCCGAGCGGCGGTATGCCGGCGTGACGCACGTCGATGTCACCGACTTCACGTCGGCCAAGGCGGACGAGGTGCGGCGGATCATGGCCGACGCCAAAGTGGCGATCAGCGGCCTGGGCTACTATCCCAACCCGCTTACGACCAACCGCGAGGAGAGCGAGCTGGCAGTCAGCCACTTGCGGAAGGTCATCCAGGGCGCGGCGCTCTTGGGCCTCAAGACCGTTAACACGTTCATCGGCCGCGACTGGACGCGCTCCGTCGATGACAATTGGCCGCGGCTGTTGGAGGTCTGGAAGCCGCTGGTGAAATTTGCGGAAGGAAATGGCGTGCGGATCGGGATCGAGAACTGCCCGATGCTGTTCAGCAAGGACGAATGGCCGGGAGGCAAGAATATTGCCACCAGCCCGAAGCTCTGGCGGCGGCTGTTTGGCGACGTCGGCTCGGCCAGCCTGGGCCTCAACTACGATCCGTCGCACATGATCTGGCAGCAAATGGATTACCTGCGGCCGCTCCGGGATTTCAAGGACCGCCTGTTCCACGTCCACGCCAAGGACGTGCGGATCGACCGCGAGCGCCTGAACGAGGTCGGCATCCTGGCCCATCCGAACGAATACCACACGCCGAAACTGCCCGGCATGGGCGACGTGAACTGGGGGCAGTTCTTCTCGGTGCTCACCGACACAGGCTACGCGGGCCCCGTCTGCGTCGAAGTGGAAGACCGGGCGTACGAACATTCGCTCGAGGCGCGGAAGGCCAGCTTGGTGCAGAGCTGCACGTATTTGCGAAACTTCGTGCCCGCTTCGCGGTAAGGCAGCTCGCCGGACAGGGATGTCATGCTTTCGGATGCGCAGTTTCGCGAGCTGGTCAGCGGCCGCTGGAAGGGACCGCTCGCGGGCGGCCTGCGGGCCGGCCTGGCACTGCTGGAACCGCTTTATGCCGCCACGATTCGTCGCCGCAATCGGCAGTTCGACACGGGTCGCCGCCAGCCGCACCGAGTGGCCGCGCCCGTGATCAGCGTCGGCAACCTCACCGTCGGCGGCACCGGCAAATCTCCGCTGGTGGCCTGGCTGGCCGACTGGCTGTCGCGGCGCGGCATTGCTGCCACCATCATCAGCCGCGGGTACGGCGCGCGGGGCGGCCGGCCGAACGACGAGGCACTGGAATTGGCGGCGCGGCTTCCCGGCGTGCCGCATTTGCAGAATCCCGATCGCCTGGCCGCGGCGGAAGAAGCCCTGCGAGCCAATCCGCGGCAAGTCCTGATCCTCGACGACGCCTTTCAGCATCGCCGAATCGCCCGCGACCTGGACATCGTCCTGCTCGACGCATTGGAGCCTTTTGGCTACGAGCGCCTCCTGCCGCGAGGCCTGTTGCGCGAGGCCGTCGAGAACCTGGCGCGGGCGCAGGTCGTGGCGCTGTCGCGCAGCGATGCCGTAAATCCTGCACGGCGGACTGAGATTGAGTCGCGCGTCAAGTGCGTCGCACCGCAGGCGGCGTGGCTGGAATTGGAGCATCGGCCCGGCGGCCTCGTCTCGGCCAGCGGCCGGCGAATGGAGCTGGCGGCGCTGAGCGGCCTGAGCGTCGCGGCCTTCTGCGGCATCGGCAACCCGGCCGGCTTTCGGCACACGCTCGCCGCCGCGGGCCTGTCGGTCGCGGAGATGCTGGAGCTGCCCGACCACTGTCCCTACGACGGGCGGACGATGCAGCGGCTGACCCTGTGGGTTTCGCGCCTGCCACAGGCCACGGCCGTGCTCTGCACGCGCAAGGACCTGGTGAAGATTCCTCAGGACGAAATCGCCGGCCGCCCACTCTGGGCACTGGCGATTGAAATGGCGATTACGCGCGGCGAGGCGCTGCTAGCAAACCGCCTCGAGTCGCTGCTGAAATCGGTCTAGGGCGGGCCAGACGCCCGCCCCACCTACCAGCGCCAATCGACGAAGTCGTCGCGGCGATCGCGGTGATAGACGACGCTGATCGCGTTCAAAACCTCGATCCCTTCGACGGCCGCCCGCACCAATTCCTGGGCCAGCTGCTTGTGATAGAACGAATCCACCCGGCCACGCAAGACGACGTAGTCTCCGTCCTGCTCAACCGACAGCCGGCGGAGGTCGAAGATGCGGCTGCGCGAAAGGGCAGCCTTGGCTTGAGAGGCAACGTTCGCTAGGAGGGTTTGGGCCACTGTACCAGCCTCCGTCCGTGGCCAACGCGCCGAAAGATGAGGCGGCGCGACGGCGAATTCCATGTCGGTCGTATCAGCCGGGAGGCCCGCGACGCGACCCCCACCCGGCATCCTACAATGTAAGGGTGTTAGTCTGCCTGTCAACGCGATGTTCCGTTAAATCCTTGAAATCTTCCCGCTTTGGCGCAGAAAAGCTAGCACTTCGGCGGCGAGGGCTGCGGGCGAATTCGCTGCCGCATCGAGCCGCAATTCCGGGCTTTGCGGCGGCTCATAGGGGTCATCGATGCCCGTAAAATTCTTGAGCTCCCCCGCGCGAGCCTTCTTGTATAGGCCTTTGGGATCGCGAGCTTCGCAAATTTCCAGAGGAGCATCGACGAAGATTTCGACGAAGCTGCCCGTCCGGCTGCTCTCGACCTGCCGGCGGACGGCATCGCGATCGGCGCGGTAAGGGCTGACGAACGCGGTGAGTGTGATCAGGCCAGCCGCGGCAAACAAGTCCGCTACCGCGCCGATGCGGCGAATGTTCTCCTGCCGATCCTGTGCGGTAAACGATAGTCCAAAGCGGCGGGCGAACTCGTCGCCGTAGTCGGCAAGCAGCGCCGGCGGCGCGTTGAGCCCGTGCCGCACGTTGTCGCCATCGAGCACAAAGCTTCGCAGCCCCTGCTCGAACAGCAACCGATCGACCGCGTTGGCCACGGTGCTCTTACCGCTGCCCGAAAGCCCCGTGAACCAGACTACGCAGCCCTGCTGACCGCTGGCCCGCTCGCGGTCCTCGCGGCTGACGCTCGGCGGGTGCCAGACGATGTGCGGTTTATCAGTTGTCATTGGTCAGTGGTCAGTAGGCAGAGGTCAGCTGGGAGTTGCCGGTGTCATTTGTTTGCGCCCAACTGGCAACTGACAACGGACTAATCCGCAAGCCCCGCGAATTCACACAGATTGCCTTGCAGCACCGGGGCCGGGCAACTCCAAACCAGAAAAAACAGGGCCTCGCGGCACCAGCGGCCGGCGGGATGACCGGCGACGTAGCCCGCGCCCTTAGCGGCTGCCAGCGCCGCCTGGCTGGCCCGCAGCGCGAGGCTGTTGGCACGCTGCCGCAGCTCGTTCCCATCCGCAACACATGTAGGGAACGCCCTCTGGGGCATTCCCGTTTCGCCGGCGAGCGTCAACATCGCCAGCATCAATTCTTCGCGCTCCGCCGCCAGCGCCTCGGCCGGCTCGATCAGGTCGCTGCGGGCATCTGACTGCCGCTGCACAAATTCGATCGCCGCGCCGGCCAGGCCGATGGCCAGCGCCGATGTTTGCAACCCGCCCGTCTTCGCACCCAGACCCTGCTTCATCACCTCGGGAACGGGTCCGGCCAGCAGCCATCGCCGCTCGATCTCCACGCGGTCGCACTCCACCGGCCCCGTGCGGCTGGCCGACAGGCCGACCAGCTCCGGCGCGGGCGGAATCCGCACGCCGGCCAGGTCTGTCGGCAGCGCGACCAGGATTTGCCGCCGATCGGCCAGCGTCGCGCCTAGCACAATGTGCTGCGCATACTCCGCGCCGGTCACCCAGGGCGTATAGCCATCCAGGACAAAATCCTCGCAGCGCTCCTCCGCCCGCATGACGGGCGCGACGTGCTGCCGGCTGGTCG
>DASRJB010000810.1:0-2004 GCA_035649715.1 Pirellulaceae bacterium | reverse complement strand
TTGCAAGTAGGTCCCGCCTGCCGGGCGGGACTTGGGGCGAACGCTTGCCCGAAGCCGCGGTGTTGGTCGCTGCGCTTCCCTCAAGGTCCCTTCCGGCAGAAGGGACCTACGAGAAAGATAGCAACCCGCAGGTTCGGCCAGTAGGCCGGCTGCTGCGGCGTTATTGCTGCGAGCGTTTCTGGATGGCTCGGATGGTCAGCTCGGCGCGGTAGTCGATGATCCGGCGGCCCCAGGCGGCGGTCTGGCCAATGGGGGCGAGCGAAACGCCGTTGATCTTGAAGTTGCCGGCGCGGATCCGCTGGTCGGCTCGCACGGTCCGCGGATCCACCGCGACGAGCTGAGCGCTCATCACGAAGTCGTCGTGCAGCCCTTCCGGCTCCTGCTTGATTCCCAGCCCAGTGACCCAGGCGGTGACGGGCGCGCTGTCGTAATACTCGGGCACGAAGATCACCTGCGGCACGCCCTTCCACTGGGCATTCAGTCGGGCGGCCACGTCGCGCATGCCAGCCTGGTTGCCGCCGCTGTCGCCGATCAGGATGATCCGCCGGAAGCCGTGCGTCTTGAGGCTGGAGATGATGTCGGTCAGCAGGGCCTGGTAGGTTTCTTCGCGGACGCTGATCGTGCTGGGATATTTCATATGCGAAGTCGGCGGGCTGATGTCTCCCTCGGGCACGAAGGGGACGATCGGCGCGACGAGCGTCTTGCCCAGCTTGCGGGCGATCGCCTCGGTCGTGCCGCGGAGCACGTAGTTGTGCTTGCCCGCGACCAGGTACGGTCCGTTCTGCTCGACGCCGCCGGTCGCCACGATCGCCGTATCGACGCCGCCTTTGAGTGCGTCGCGGACCTCCATCCAGGTCAGGTCCTCGATGAACACCGAGTCCACCGCGTCGATCGGCCGCGGCGAATTCGGGTCCGGCGCGACCGGATCGGGCAGGGCGGCCAGAAACAGAGCACTGAGTGCGATACCGGTGCAGGTTCGGAACATGGTTCACCTCGATGCGGAAAGTTGGTCAGGAAACTACTTCGGCCGGTGCAGGCTCTCATCGACGACGTGCTTCGCCGCGATCGGGCTCAGCGGCTCTTGAATATTGCGGCCGCGGCCCAGGTACAGGCCGCCGGCCGGGGCGGCCCAGCTCGCGGCGTTGGCGATGATCCGCTGCACGTTCGGATCGTGGTAGATGGGAAAGGTCTCGTGCCCCGGGCTGAAATAGACGACCTTGCCCTTGCCGCGACGCCACGTGCAGCCGCTGCGAAAAACCTCGCCCCCTTCGAACCAGCTGATAGCGAACAATTCGTCGGGCGGCGGGATGTCGAAATGCTCGCCGTACATCTCGCTGTGCTCGATCTCAAAACACTCGTCGGCGATTCCCTCGGTGATCGGATGCGACGGATCGACGATCCAGACCCGCTCGCGTTCGGCCGCCTCGCGCCAGCGGAGCATACAGGTCGTCCCCATCAGCCGCCGGAAGATTTTCGAGGCGTGGGCCGAGTGCAACGCGACCAGGCCCATGCCGCTCAGCACGCGATTGTGGACGCGCTCGACGATTTCGTCCTCGACCCGCTCGTGGGCCGCGTGGCCCCACCAGGTCAGCACGTCGGTTTCGGCCAGCGCCGCGTGCGTCAGGCCGTGCTCGGGCTGCTCGAGCGTCGCGATCCGCGTTTGGACCGCACCAGCCAGCAGCCGCGACAGCGCGGCATCGAGCACGGCGTGGATGCCCTCGGGATAGAGCTTCCGCACGGCGTCGTGCTCGAGCTCGTGGAGGTACTCGTTCCAGATCGTGACCCGCAGCGGCCTGGGCATGGGCGGCTCCTTCGCAGGAGCCCTATCATATCAGCCGCAGCATGCCAGCTACGGCAGCAGCCGCTGATTGGCCACGAGCGGCCCATACGCCGGCTCGATGGCCAGCCCCTGGCGGATCAGGCGGGCGGCCTCGCGATAGCGCTTGGCCCGCAGATGCTCGGCGGCCCAGTTGTTGATACCCGCGAGCAGATTCTCGCGGGCGT
>DASRJB010000809.1:0-4135 GCA_035649715.1 Pirellulaceae bacterium | reverse complement strand
GATCGAGAAGCTGGCGATCAAGTTCGGGCCCTGCGAACCGGATGAGCCGGCGGCGGACGACTTGCCCTCCGGCGAGCGCGGCGCTGAATCGCTTGCCAAACCCCAGGCGAAGACGACCGCCGACTCGCCCGAGTGGAAGGCGAACTACCGGACCATCGCGACGCAGGAAGAGCTGGAGCAGCTCCTCGCCACGCTGTCGAAGCAAAAACGGTTCGTCCTCGACACGGAAACGACCACGCTGCATGCGCGAGCGGCCCAGATCGTCGGCTATTCGTTCGCCTGGGCGCCGGGTGAGGCGGTCTATGTTCCCGTGCGCGCGCCGGCCGGCGAGCCGCAGCTCGATCCGCTGGCGGTACAGGGCGCGCTAAAGCCGGTGCTGGAGAATCCGGCGATCGAGAAGATCGGCCAGAACCTGAAGTTCGACCGGATCGTGCTGCGGGCGGCGGGCATCGAGCTGGCGGGCGCGGCGTTCGACACGATGGTGGCCGACTACCTGCTCGATCCCGGCGAGCGCAGCCACAACATGGACGATCTGGCGCTGCGGCACCTCGGCCATCAGACCATCACCATCGACCAGCTCATCGGCAGCGGAAAAAAGCAGAAGCGGATGGACGAAGTGCCCGTGCCGCTGATTACGAAATACGCCGCCGAAGACGCCGACGTGCCGCTGCGGCTGGCCGAGGTGCTCGCGCCGCGGCTGCGCGAGGCGGGATTGGCAGCGCTATTCGCCGACCTGGAGATGCCGCTGATCGAAGTCCTGGCGGAGATGGAATTCCAGGGCATTCGCGTGGATGTCGAGCGGCTCCGCGAGCTGGCTCTCCAGTTCGAGAGCCGCATCGCGCAGCTCAAGAAGGAGGTCTTTGAGATCGCCGGCCGCGAGTTCAACATCGACTCGCGAATCCAATTGGGCCAGCTCCTGTTCGACGAGCTGAAGCTGCCGGTCACCAAGCGCACGAAGACCGGCGCCAGCATGGACTCCGACGTGCTGGAAGACCTCGCGCCGCTGCACCCGCTGCCGGCGAAGATCATCGAATACCGCCACAACGCCAAGCTGAAGAGCACGTACGTCGATGCCTTGCCCGAGCTGATTTGCCCGGCGACGGGCCGCGTGCACACTTCCTTCAAGCAGGACGTGGCCGCGACCGGCCGGCTCAGCTCGCAGGACCCGAACCTGCAGAACATTCCGATCCGCACGGAAATCGGGCGGGCGATCCGCTCGGCCTTCCTGCCCGGAGAGGCGGACTGGCTGCTGCTCACGGCCGACTATTCGCAGATCGAGCTGCGGGTGCTGGCGCATTTTTCCGGCGACGCCACGCTGCGGCAGGCCTTTGCCGAGGACCGCGACATTCATGCCCAGGTGGCGAGCGAGGTGTATGGAGTGCCGCTCGCGGAGGTCACGTCCGCGATGCGGCGGAGCGCGAAGGCGGTGAATTTCGGCGTGATCTACGGGCAAAGCGCGTTCGGCCTGGCCAGGTCGCTGGGCATCGAGCAGGCCGAGGCGGCGCGGTTCATCGACCGCTATTTTGCGGGCTATCCGGGCGTCGATGCGTTCTTGCTTACAACGCTGCGCGCGGCTCGAAGTCAGGGCTACGTCAGCACGATCTCCGGCCGCCGGCGGCCCATTTCGGGCGTCCGCGACTCGCGCCTGCTCGCCGCCAAGCGGCAACGCAACTTGCCCGAGCGAATCGCCATCAACACCGTGATCCAGGGCTCCGCCGCCGACATCATCAAGCAGGCGATGATCGGCGTCCTTCGCCGCTTGCGGCGCGAGAAACTGCGCGCGAAGCTGCTGCTGCAAATCCACGACGAGCTGGTGTTCGAGCTGCCCCCCGAAGAGGAACCCGCCCTGCGCCAGCTCGTCCTGGAAGAGATGGCCGCCGCCGCGAACCTCACCGTGCCGCTCAAAGTCGATGTGAACGTGGGGCGCAATTGGGCGGAGTGTGAGTGAGCCGGATTCTCGGAACTTGGAACTCGGAACTCGGAACCGCCATGCTCACCCTCGGCCTCGTCGGCGGCATCGCGAGCGGCAAGAGCCAGGTCGCGCAGTGCCTGCACGATCTGGGCGCGGTCGTGCTCGATGCCGACCGTGCCGGGCACGAGGTGCTGCGCGAGCCGGACATCATTGCCGCGCTACGGAGCCGCTGGGGCGACAAGGTGCTCGACGCCGCGGGCCAGATCAGCCGGCGGGCCGTGGCCAGGATTGTTTTTGCCGCGGCTAGCGAAGCGGAAAAGCAGTTTTTGGAGCAACTGACGCACCCCCGCATCCAGATGCGATTGCAGCAAGAGATGCTGCGGGCCCAGTCGCTTTCGCCGCCGCCGCGGGCGATCGTCCTGGATGCTGCGCTGTTATTCGAGGCCGGCTGGAACCAGCTCTGCGAGAAGATCTTGTTCGTCGATGCCCCGCGCGACGTGCGGCTGGAACGGGCTGTCGCCCGGGGCTGGTCGGCCGAGCAGTTTGCGGCCCGCGAAGCCGCCCAGCTGCCGATCGAGGAAAAACGCTCGCGGGCCGACATCGTCATCCGCAACGTGCGGACGCTCGAGAGCCTGCGCGAGGTCGTGCGGCTGACCTGGCATAGCCTGGTGGGCCAGCCCGATTCGTAGGGGCGGCGCGATATAATTACAAGATGCCGCAGAGCAAGCCGTTCAACCCGTTTTACGTCGCTGCGCTGCCGGTGGGCGTGATCTTCGCGCTGACCGCGTGCAGCTATATGGTCATGGCCTACCGCGGCCTCGATCCGCACCAGGCCGACGAGGGCGGGCTGGTCGGGCTGATGGACCAGCACGGGCTGGCGATCCTGCTCGTGGAGCTGGCCCTGCTGGCCGTGCTGACCTTCGCCGCGATCGGCACCGACGGCTACTGGACGCGGCGGTTTGAGGCGGCGCAGGCCTTAGGTGCTGGAAATGCTGCTGAGCGCGAGCCATGAAAGTCAACCACTACGAATCCGTCCCGCAGCAGCCCGTCGAGATGGAAGGGGCCGGCGGCTGCCAGGTCCGCTGGCTGCTGGGCGAGCGCGACGGCACGCCGAACTTCGCGATGCGGCAGTTCGAGGTCGCCCCCGGCGGCTTCACGCCGCGGCACAGCCACCCGTACGAGCACGAGGTCTTCGTCCTGGAAGGCCAGGGGGTCGTGTTCGAGGGCAATCGGCCGCACCCGCTGAAAGCCGGCGACGTGGTGCTGGTCAAGCCGGACGAAGTGCACCAATTCCGCAACACGGGCGACGCGCCGCTGAAGTTCCTCTGCCTCGTGCCGAACTCGGCGACGGGAAAGAAGGCGACCGTCGCGCCGGAATGCGGGACGGAGTAGGAGACCATGCCGGAGCTGTCGCGGTTTCACGGAATCATCATTCGTATGTTTTACGAAGCCGGTCTGCCACACCACCGGCCTCACTTCCACGCGTACTATCAAGACGATGTAGTTTCGATAGCCATTGATACAATGGAAGTATTGGCAGGATCATTGCCGCGTCGGCAGCAACGACTTGTTGAGGCCTGGGCCGAGCTGCACCAGGTTGAGCTGCAGGCAGCATGGCAAGCTATTGTTGAGGAAGAGCCCGTGACTCGAATTGAGCCGCTCCGATGAATCCATTGCCGCATCCCATCGTCCGCGTGACTGTGTGCCGCCAAGTCGGTACATACAGCCTGTACCTGGAATTCGACGATGGCGCAACGCGCACGATTGATTTTGAGCCAATCCTCAGCGGCCGCGTTTACGGACCGCTCCGCGATCCAGCGCAGTTTGCCCAGGTCCGCCTCGATCCCGAGATCAGGACACTCGTGTGGCCAAACGATGCCGACTTTGATCCGGCCACTCTGCGTTATTGGGACGACTATCTGCCGCACCTGGTAGCTCGCGCCGAGCAGCTAAGGCGCACGCCTGCCAGCGTGTAGCCGTTGCGTTTCGAAATTGCTGCCGCTAGCTTCTGCGGCATGACTCCCGCCCAGCGCATCGAGCAGCTCCGCGACGAAATCCGCGGACACGACCGCAGGTATTACCTGGAGGCCCGGCCGACGATCAGCGACCGGGATTACGACCGGCTGATGAAGGAGCTGATCGACCTGGAGCGGCGACACCCGGAGCTGCTCGCGGCGGATTCGCCCACGCAGCGGGTCGGCGGCGACGTGCAGACGGAGCTGA
>DASRJB010000808.1:0-3250 GCA_035649715.1 Pirellulaceae bacterium | reverse complement strand
CGCTAGCGCCTGCGGCCGGCTCGTAGCTTGGCAAAAGGCGCGGGGCTGTGATGTGGCGTGCCTCCCCTTCAACGCAAAGGCGCGAAGAGGCAGAAGGCGCAAAGAAGCAAGGAAATAGTACGACGGCGTTTCCATCTCTTTGAACTCTCTGCGCCTTTGCCTCTTCGCGCCTTTGCGTTAAATCGAGCGGCGCTGCCCTCGGTACCGTATTGTGCCGCCAGATTATTTCGGTGCCACGTACGAAAGCGTGGCAAGCTGCCACTAATCGATTGTCGCAATTCTGCGGCGCCTGATCGGCATCATTCCTACGGGGAAGAGGTGGCACATGACAGCGTTTCTGTTTCGCGGTGCGCGCTGGCGGCGGCTGATTCTGGAATCGCTCGAGCGGCGGCAGCTGCTGGCGACCCTCACGGTGACGGGCACGCCGAGCGACGACACGATCCTGGCGTCGGTGAGCGGGGATCTCTTGACCATCAGCGTCAACGGGGCGACGTTCTCGGTGCCCAGCAGCGCCTTCGATCGGATCAACGTCTTCGCCGGGGCGGGAAACGACTCGGTGCGGATCGACGCCAGCGTGCCGCAGGCGACCGAGCTGCATGGCCAGGAAGGAAACGACCGCCTGGCGGCGGGCAGCGGGCCGTCGTTGATGTTCGGCGGGGCGGGCGACGACGGCCTGACCGGCGGGCTGGCCGGAGACGTGCTGTTCGGCGGCCTGGGCCACGACTCGATCGCCGGTGGCCGCGGCGGCGACTACCTGATCGGCGGCAGCGGGAACGACAAGCTCTCGGGCGAGTCGGGCCACGACTGGCTGTTCGGTGACGCGACCAACTCCCTGCCGGCCAACGCCGTCGATCCGGTGCAGTACGCGCTGGACTTCATGGACGTCGGCACGGGCAATGATGCGCTGGATGGGGGCGAAGGCAACGACTATCTCTTCGCGGGCAACGGCGACGACCGGGCGGGCGGTGGGGCGGGGACGGACCTGATCGTCGGCGGCGTCGGCGACGACGGCCTGGGGGGCGGCGCGGGCGACGACCTGATCCTGGGCGACACGCTCTCGACCAATCCGCCCGGCGACGCCGACCTCGTGCGGGCGGCCGAGAGGGTCAGCGGCGACGCGGCGCTGATTGTGACCAGCGCCCGCCGCCTCTCGCCCGTGCCGATTCCGCTGCCGAGCTTTAACGACACGATTGTCGGCGGCGAAGGCGAAGACACGCTGCTGGGCCAGCTCGGCGCGGACGTAATGAACGGCAACGCCGGCGACGATCTGCTCTTGGGGGGCGACGGCCGCGACCACCTGGCCGGCGACGCGGGCGACGACACGCTGCTGGGGGGCGACGGGGACGACCTGCTGGAAGGCGGCGACGGGGCCGACCTGCTGTTCGGCGAAAACGGCAGCGACAAGCTGATCGGCGGAGCGGGCCTGGACCTCTTCGACGGCGGCGACGGCGCCGACAAGATCGACGCCCTCGACGGCCAGATCGACCTCATCGTCGGCGACCCGCTCGACGGCGTCGATGCCGATCCGTTCGACATCTTCGTGTGAGCAACAGCCGGCGAAACAGGACGGGCCAGCCGGCAGCTGGCCCTACGCGAAATAGACCCGCTCGGCGGTCTTGGTGAGCAGCCAACTCTTATCGCCGGCCGACAGGCCGGCGAGGCGGTCGCGGACGAGGGCGATCGAGGCGGCGTAGGTGTGCGGCGGGACGATCTGATAGGGCGAGTCGCTGGCCCACATGCACCGCTCGATGCCGAACGCGTCCAGCACGCGGCGGATCAGCGGCGCAAGGTCGTCGTAGGGCTGCTGCTTCTTGCCCAGCGCGTAATAGGCCGAGATCTTCACGCTGACCCGCTTGTGTTTCGCCAGGTCGCACAAGGCCTTCACGTCGGCGTCTTTGATTTCGCCGTCCACGCCGATGCGGGCGAAGTGATCGATGACGACCGGCGTGCCCGGGTGGCGGGCGCACATCGCGTTCACCGCGGCCAGGTCCTTGGCGTCGATCAGGCAGCACATCGCCTGCCCGGTCTCGGCGGCCGTCTTCCAGAGCGCCTCCATCCCCGGGCCTTCGAGCCACTTCTCGCCCCGAATTCGCGGAGTGATCCGCAGGCCGCGCACGCCCGCAGGCAGCAGCTCCTTGAGCTTCACGTCGGGGTGCGGCTGCGTGTCGTCGAGCATTCCCACGACGGCGAACCGGCCCGGGAACCGCCGGGCACAGTCGATCAGGTAGCGGTTGTCGAAGGCGTGATAAGTGCTGTGCTGGATCAGCACCGCCCGGCCGACGCCCTCCGGCTCCGCCAGCTTCCATAGCTCCTCGGGGGTGAAGCTCGGCGGCTTCAGATCGGCCCGCGTCTGGTTGTTCGCCAGCGGCCAACGCTCGACGTCCGGCGACCAGAGATGCGAGTGCGCATCGATGTAGGGTAGCTTGCTCAGATCCACCTCTGCAGCGGCCGCGCGGCCGGGCGCGAGCCGAGTTGCCGCCGCAGCAACCGCGGCAGAACCCGCCGCGCAGAATTGCCGGCGGGAGAACCTCGTGGTCGATTGCATGGCACGCGAC
This sequence comes from Pirellulaceae bacterium, assembly GCA_035649715.1. Taxonomy (GTDB): domain Bacteria; phylum Planctomycetota; class Planctomycetia; order Pirellulales; family Pirellulaceae; genus CAYLLN01. The sequence goes on along the minus strand of DASRJB010000808.1, from coordinate 695 downwards.
TCCGCCGGACGAGAAACGTCTGGCGGACATCATACGTGCAGCCGCGGCGGACTGCCAACTCGGCCGGGGACCGCGCCCGCAATCAACTGGGGTCCAGCCACTCGGTCCAGACGGGTGATTGGAGGCCGTAGTCGTCTCGGGCTACGAAGCGCAGCGCGCCGAACAGTTGGGGCGACACTAGGCGAAACTCAAAATTCCCCAGTTCATCCACCGTCGTGGTTTCCGTGATCAGACCGGTCAGCGAAACGATGCAAGTTTCGGGCGACTCATCGCTGACGCTTCCTCGAATCACCAGAAAGCCTTCGTCAATGACGATGCTGAGGGTGGCAATGTTGGGAGGCTGATTTTCTTCGCCGCCGCCGCCGGTTCCCGATGAAGGTCCGCTGTCGCTTTCACCTTCCGGCGCGTCCCCAGCGAGTGTCGCAGTCGGATCGCCCGCGAAGCCGCCGCAAGAGTCCCCCGCGGCAAATTCAGCGACGAAGCTCAGGTCAATCGCCGGTACAGCTTGGGCGTCCGACTCCAGGACGATGCTGCTTTCAGCGGGAACTGGACCCGGCTCGTGAGGTTGCGCAAGGTAAGCGCTCAGCGAAGGCGCCGTCTCATCGGCGGGCAACGCCGTCAACACGCAGCGGGGTTCCAGGGACTCACCCAATAATTGGCGGGAGCGCGGTAAGGGGCGTGATTGCCGCTGCTGG
>DASRJB010000807.1:0-2653 GCA_035649715.1 Pirellulaceae bacterium | reverse complement strand
TTTAGATAGAGCGTGCGGGCGATTCGCGCCAGCGGCGAGTAGCGGGCAATCTCGGCAGCCGGGCGGTTGTCGGCATCGACCAGCGGAATCCGCGACAGCGAAAAGGCGAGTGCGAGCAGCGTCCGCAGCGGGTTGAAGAAGTAGAGATAGGCAATGAGCAGATTGAGCTGTTTGACCCAGGGCCGCGCGTGCTTGGAAGCCACGACGTAGTTGCCGTCAACGATGTGCGGAGCCAATGGCTCGCCGCCCACGGCGTCGAAGGCCAGACCGGACGTGTAAGTGTCTTCGTACCACTTCGAGCCAGGCGCCGGCGTGAGCATCAGGACCTGCGTGTACATCGCTCCGGCTTTGCGGAGCGTGCGGAGCTGGTTGAGCAGCCCGTAGTTGCTCTTGAGAGTGACGAGGGGCTGCGAGTCGTGGTGCATCATCATCGGCACCGGGGCGATGCCGCTGGCCCGCAGCAGCTGAAACGCCTCGATGGTCTTGCTCTGGTTCTGGCCCTTCTTGACGAGCGTACCCGTGAGGTCCTCGACGCCCATCCAGACCGCGGCCATCCCCGAGCGGCGGATCAGCGGCAGGTGCTCCTGCATGCGGATCGTATCGTGGACCGTGGCCTCTGTGCCGTACAGAATCTTGCAGTGCGGCCGCTTGCGCTCGGCCGCCTTGCGTGCCAGCGTCTCGGCGATTTCGAGCGTGCGCTTGGTCTCATTGAAGAAATTGTCGTCGGTGCCGAAGAAAAAGCTGATGCCGTAGGTGCTGGTGATCCGCCCCATTTCGTCGGCGATCCGCTCGCCCGATTTTGTGCGGTGCTGCCGCTGGTTGTAGGCGGGAATCGGGCAATACGCGCAGCGGAACTTGCAGCCTACCGTAAGCACAATCGACGAGATCGCTGAATAGCGGCGGACGCGTTTCGCCGGCAGCGCGCTGGAGGCCAGCGTACTCTTGCGGCTGGGGGCCTCGAGTAACTGGTAGCCGAGCACCGGATGCGGCAATTCGTCGAGATCGCCCAGCAGCCGCTGGATGCCGGTATCGACCAGCTCTTCGGCGGGTCCATCGGGCCGGGACTGCCGGGCATAGACGAGTCCCGGTATTTCGTCGAGCGCTCCGGAGTCGCGGGCTCGCAGGAATACCGAGCGCAGTGGTTCACCCTGAGCCCGCAGCGACAGGAGGACCTCGAGCAAACTGAGAAAGACGAATTCTTCGCCAGTGACCGCGACGTCCGCACCCCAGGGATTGTCGGCGTCTGTGCCGAACGCCAGCCACGGCTCATAGACCATCCGCGGCCCGCCCACAACGATCAGCGGCCGCCGCGCGGGATCAATCCGCTGGCAGTCGCGGATCAGGCGGTCGCACTCGCTGCCGTGCAGGTGCATGCTCGACACGCAGAACAGGTCGGGAATGCGCCCGTCCAGGCGCATCTCAGACGGCCGGAAGTTCTGGTTCCACTGCTGCAGGACGATCCGCGTTTTGGGGAAGCCGGCATCGACCAGCGCCGAGCCGATCGCCCGCACGCCCGCCGGCGGCATCCGCATGTCGGCATAGATGAACGGAAGGATCCGCGTGCGATGGTCGAAGGCGCAGGCGATGACCGTCGCTAAGTCGTGTTGCGGCGCCATTCGCCGCAGGCGCTCGCGGAGGGCGAGCATCTCGCCGGGGGCGAGCAGGATGTTTCCCTTGGCGCGACTGGGCAGTTCCATCAATGGGTCTCCGTGGCAAGCTGGGCGGGAAGGCCGGCTGCCAGCGGTCTAGGCAAGAGCGGGGCGCGAATCGTCGCAGAAAGGCGGATTTGACGCCACGCCGAATTGTGGGCGACAAGTTTGCCCAGATTTCCCAGGCCGCCGCAAATTGGCGGCGCAGCCACGCGAATTGGGCAGCCTCGGTCATCATCGGAATTTGCACGAGATCCGCACCACCGCCCGGGCCGATTTGTGCGGACCACGTGCTATCACGTTACGATGTAACGCTCGCTGAAATCCCGGAGGCACGTATGAGCAGAAACAGTCTGGTAGCACTGTGGATCGCGGCGGCCCTGACTGCGAACGTCGCGTTCGCTCAGGATCGCGCGCTATCGCCGGACGAAGCGGTGGCGAGCTGGAAGTTGCCGCCGGGATTTCAGGCCACGCTGTTTGCCGCGGAGCCGGAAATCACCCAGCCGATGGCGTTCACTTTCGACGATCGCGGGCGAGTCTGGGTCGTGGAGTGCAAGTCGTATCCGACCTGGCGAGAGGACGGCACAGGCAACGACCGCGTGACGATCCTGGAAGACACCAACGGCGACGGCCGGCACGACAAGCGGACGGTTTTCTTCGATAAAGGCGCAAACCTCAGCGGCATCGAATGGGGATTCGGCGGGGTCTGGCTGACGGCGGTTCCCAACCTGATTTTCATCCCCGATCGTGACGGCGACGATCGGCCGGACGCTGGGCCGCGGGTTCTGCTCGACGGTTGGGATCTGAAAGCGCGGCACAACGTCGTCGGCAATCTGGCTTGGGGGCCCGACGGCTGGCTCTACGGCTGCAACGGGATTCTCAGCAACTCGCTGCTGGGCAAGCCGGGCACACCGCCCGACCGCCGCACCCCGATGAACTGCGGCGTATGGCGCTATCACCCGCTGCGCCATGAGTTCGAGGCCTACGCCCATGGGACGACAAAC
>DASRJB010000806.1:0-3293 GCA_035649715.1 Pirellulaceae bacterium | reverse complement strand
GGACGCATTGGACCGACGGCTTCCTCGGCGGTCAGATGTGGCAATTCCATCTCCGCACGAAAGATTCCTGGTGGCGAAAACAGGCCGAGCACTATTCAAAACTCCTCGAAGACCGCCAGCACGACCGCAACGTGCATGACCTGGGATTCATCTTCCTCAGCACGTATTTGCCCTGGTACGAGCTGACGGGCGACGACCAACTGCACGGCGTGCTGATTCAGGCCGGGCGGACACTGGCGATGCGGTTCAAGGAAAAGGGGCAATATCTGCGGTCGTTCGTCAGCGACGATTCGCTGTTCATCGACATCATGATGAATGTGCCGATCATTTTTTACGCGGCGATCGAGACGGGCGACCGCGAGCTGGCCCGCGTCGCCACGGCCCACTGCCGCACGACGCGGGACAAGATCGTCCGGGCCGATGGCTCCACCGCCCACGAAGGCATTTTTGACTTGCAGACCGGCACGTTCCTCCGCGAAGACACGCACCAGGGCCTGGCGCCGAATAGCGCCTGGGCCCGCGGCCTGGCCTGGTCGCTCTACGGCTACGGCAAGTGCTTCGCGCTAACCGGCGATTCCGCGTGGCTGGCAGTCGCCGAGCGGAACGCCCGCTATTGGATCGACCACTTGCCCGCCGATGGCGTGCCGTACTGGGATTTCCACGCCGATCTGTCGCAGCCGCCGCCTTGGGGCGCGCAGAAAGAGTCGAGCGCCGGCGCGATCGCCGCCAGCGGCCTGCTGGACCTGGCCCGGCTGACCCGCGATCCGGCCCGCCGCAGCGAGTACGAGCAGACGGCCCTGAAGATGCTCGATGCGATGGTGCAGCCCGAGTACCTGGCCAGCCAGACGCCCGGCTGGGAAGGGATCCTCAAGCACGGCGTCTATCACACGAAGAAGAACCTGGGCGTCGATGAGTCGGTAATGTGGGGCGAGTACTTCTTCGTCGAGGCCCTGACCAAAGTCGCCAGCAACCAGTACGGCCGCCTCGCGCCCGAAGTCCTCTCCCGCAACCGAGAAAAGTTCGCCGCCGTCTCCTGACTCCCGACCCCCCGGCTCCCCATCCCCGGCCATGTCTGCCAAGCACATCCTCGTCGTCGAAGATGAGCGCCATCTGGCGATGGGGATCAAGTTCAACCTCGAGGCCGAGGGCTTTCGCGTCACGACGGTCGGCGATGGGCCGGCGGCCCTGCACCTGATCGAGGAAGGCGATGCCGACGTCGATCTGGTCGTGCTCGACATCATGCTCCCGGGCATGAGCGGCTACGCGGTCTGCGAGCGAATCCGCGAGCAGGGGAGCGACTTGCCGGTGCTGATCCTGTCGGCCCGCACGCTCTCGGAGGACCGCACGCGGGGCTTCGACGTCGGGGCCAACCAGTATCTGAGCAAGCCGTTCGAGCTGGACGAGCTGCTGGCCCGCGTGAAAAACCTGCTCACGCACCACGCCCGGCGGCACCAGTCCGCGCGGGTCGTGCCCAGCACGCTGGGCAAGTTCGAGTTCGCCGCCGCCCAGATCGACTTCCCACAGTATGAGCTGAAGGTCGGCGGTCAGAGCGTGCAGCTCACCAAGCGGGAGTGGGAGCTGCTTGAGTACTTCGTCGAGAACGAAGGCCGGCTGATCCCGCGGCAGGAGCTGCTGGAGAAGGTCTGGCGGATGCCCGGCCACATCCAGACGCGGGCCCCCGACCAGTTCATCCTCCGCCTCCGCAAGGTCTTCGAGGCCGACTCGGCCAACCCCAAGCACTTCCTCACGATCCGCGACATGGGCTACCGCTTCGTCGCCCGGCCGGAAGAAGCGGCCTGACCGGCTGCGTCTGGAGCACGCCGCATGTTCCTCTTCGAGCACCGGGACGAGCCGCTCGTCAGCCCGCGGCGGTTTTATTGGCGGATGGCCCGGGCGTTCGGCGTGACGCTGCTCATCGTGGCGGGCTCGCTGGCAATGGGCGTGGCCGGCTATCACTACATCAACCGCCTGCCGTGGATCGACGCGCTTTACAACTCGGCGATGATCCTGACCGGCATGGGCCCGGCCGATGCCCCGCGGACCGCCGCCGGCAAGCTGTTCGCCACGTTCTACGCCCTCTACAGCGGCATCGCCTTTCTCTCGATGGTCGCCGTCCTCATGGCCCCCGCCATCCACCGCGCAATGCACAAGTTTCACTTGGACGTGGAGGAGGACGAGAGGGACTGACTGCCCAGCAGGCTGGCGGCGGCGAGGCGAATTCCGCGCAGGACAGCAGCACCTGCGCCAGCCGCTCGATTTCCCGCGCGGGCAGCTCGCGATAGACGGGCAAGAAAACCGCCTCCGCGATGAGCCGCTGCGCCTGGCGAGGCGTCAGCTGCGGCCGGTCCGCGGGCGGCGCGACGGCGGTGAGGCTGCGGGGTTGCGACGCCTGAAAGCCGGCGCGAGCCAGTCGCTGGATCAGCCGCGGCGGATCGGCGGCGAGCACGGGCACCGCCCAGTGCGTGTGCTCCCAAGCGGCCGCGCCGGGAACGAACCAGCGACCTGCGATTCTGCCGATCAGCCGGCGGGCCTGGGCCGCGCGGTCGTCCAGCCGGCCGACGTCGAAGTGCTCCAGGCGGCGGGCCAGCAACGACAGCAGTGCGGCCGACGGGCGCTGGCGCAGCTTGCCAAGCAAATCCGGCCCGGGGAAGCCGCGGAACAGGCCCGCGAAGAGCCGGTCGTATTCGCAGCCGGCCGCCCGCAATAGCCCGACGAGCAGGTCGAAAGCCGGCCGTGCGCTGGCCGCCTTAAGCGCGGCGAACTTCAAGAGCCGCCAGGCAAATGCCAATCGCGGCTGCAGCGGATCGGAGGCCTGGATTTCCTGCAGGCGGGCCAGCAGGCCGGCCGAGCGGACCCGCACGAGCGCGCCGCCCAGGGCCGTCGCCGTCTTGATGGGTCCAAAGCTGTAAAGGGCCACATCGGCCGCGCAGGGCTCGGGCCAGCCGGCGAATCCCTGGGCCAGGTCATCGATGAGCAACAGGCCGTGCCGGCGTGCGAACTCCACCAGCGGAGCACTCTCCACGCGCGAACCCAGCAGGTGGGCGACGACGAGCAGTCGCGAGCGCGGAGTGACGGCCGCCTCCAGCGCGGCGGGCAGCGGCCCGAGCGCCAGCAGGTCGAGATCGACGGGAACGGCAACCAGTCCGTGCGCCTCCACGATCCGCGCCATGTCGGGGATCGTCACCGCCGACAGCAGCACTTCCGATTTCCGCGGCAGGTCTAGCGCCCGCAGCAGCAGGTCGAAGCCGCTGCGGACCGAGAGGCAGGGCAGTGCGTCCGCCGGGCCGCGGCAG
>DASRJB010000805.1:0-7501 GCA_035649715.1 Pirellulaceae bacterium | reverse complement strand
GACGTTCTTCCTTAGCCGCGCCTGGCTGCTCAGCCGCGGGCTCGCGCAAGCGCTGCAAGCGGCCGACGAGAAGCAATACGACCGGCTGACCTGGTCGCCGCCTGCGCAGCCGCTGGAACGCGTCGAGGTCGTTTGCCTGGGCGTGGCCAAGCGGGTTGCGGCCGGGGCCTTCGTGGCGTTCGACTTCCGGTTTCGGGCTATCGGCGGTGCAGCGCCGGTGAAGCCCGGCCAGTCGCTCAGCTGGTCGTTCGTGTTCCCGCTCAAGCCCGGTCTGGAGATTCCGCCGGAGGGCTTCTTGCACCTGCCGCAGAAGCAGAAGTTCACGCCCTTCATTTTGCTCGACCGGAAGTCGGTGGTCGTCGAACGGGCCAATCTCACCGCCGACGAGACCGGCGGCCGGCTCACGTTGACGGATCAGAGTACGGTGGTGCTCGGCAAGGCGTTCGACGAGTGGGAACAGTTCCTCGAATGGTCGCCCGAGCCAGCCGTGGCGCGGATTGGCAAGCATATTCCCGGCCCGCTTGACCTGGACACCGAATTGCAGGAAGAGATCGTGCTCCGCGACTACGCGATCGGCCGGCCCGAAGAAGGCGATGCGCCCGGCCAGACGGTCTATCCGATCGCGGCGGGTCCGCTCAAGCTCACGGCGATTGTCGGTTCGCCGGCCGAAGGCAAAGCCCTGCGCAAGAGTCTCGACGAATTGCGCAAGCTCAAGAAAGATCGTCCGCCGCTGTATGGGCTGATGCACTACGAGCGCTCGCGGCTGGTTCTGCAAGTGCTGACTGCCTTCCGCCCCGAGCCCGATTACCTCACCATTTCCAAAGAGAACGTGAACAAGGCGGCCTTGCTCAAGGCGATGTCGTTTACCTGAAGTCCGATTGGGATTCATCATGGCCAAAAAGACCGAAGCCACTGCTCAGCCGGCGGCAAGCGAAGTGCTCCGCGAACCGGCCGAGGTGCGATACGCGGACCAGCTCGAAGCGCTGAAGCAGAACGACACCGAAACACCGCCACCGAACTGGCGCTTGTCGCCGCGGTCGGTGCTGCTCTACGTCCTCGGCGGAAAAACGCTCAAGGCCAAGATCGACGGCAAGGCGGTCGAGGTGCCAATCACGCGCAAATTCTTCGGCGACGACGGCCTCGTCGAGCGGGCCATCGTGACGCTCGCCTCCGAGCGGGCTCTGCTGCTAATCGGGGAGCCGGGTACGGGCAAAAGCTGGCTCTCCGAGCACCTGGCCGCGGCAGTCTCCGGCACGTCGATTCTCACGATCCAGGGGACGGCCGGCACGACCGAGGAGCACATCAAGTATTCCTGGAACATCGCCCGTGTCATCGCCGAGGGGCCGCGTCCGGACAACCTGATCCCCTCGCCCACGATGGTCGCAATGCGCTGCGGCGGCCTGCTGCGGTTCGAAGAGCTGACCCGCTGCGTGCCCGACGTGCAGGACGCGCTAGTGTCGATTCTCTCGGACAAGGCGATCGCCGTGCCCGAACTGCCCGACAACAACATGGTCTGGGCCCGTCCCGGTTTCAACGTGATCGCTACGGCCAACACCCGCGACCAAGGTGTGAACGAGCTCTCGGCGGCCCTCAAGCGCCGCTTCAATTACATCTATATCCCGATCGTCGGCGACCAGAAAACGGAAGTGAAGATCGTGCAGCAGCGGTCCAGCGAGCTGCTGGCGCGGTACAACCTGCCGGCGAAGCTGACGCCGCCGGTGATCGAGCTCTTGGCGACGGTCTTCCGCGAGATCCGAAGCGGCAAGACGTCCGACGGCGTGAGCCTGAAGAAGCCGACCACGACGCTCTCCACCGCGGAGGCGATTGGCGTGGCCCTCGATGCGGCATTGCACGCCCAGTTCTTCGGCGGCGGCGAGATCGGCCCGGCGGATATCGCCCGCAACATGGTGGGCGTAGTCGTCAAAGAGGACCAGGAGGACCGCGACTCGCTGAAAGAGTACGCGGCCCTGGTGGCGAAGAAGCGCGGCGCGAAGGAAAAGTCCTGGAAGGAATTCCACGACGCGCTCGTCGAACAACTGTAAGCCGGCCGCGGACGATCTCTGCCATGAAAGGCGTCAATTCCCAAGCCGCGGGCCTCGATCCAGAAGCCGTGGCGCGCCAGGTCGAGAGCGTGCTGGCCGAGCCGCTGTACTGGTTCGGCGTGCGGCACCATTCGCACACCGTCGCGCGGCACCTGGCCAGCGCCATGCAGAGCCGCCGGCCCAAGCTGGTCTTCATCGAGGGCCCGCACGAGGCCAACGATCTCATTCCATTCGTAGTCGACGCCAGGACCGAGCCACCGGTGGCGATCTACTCGTCGTACCGGGACGACGATAATGTCCTGGGCTTGAGCGGCGTCCTCAGTCCGGCGAAAGAGATTCCCGCGCGATTTGCCGCCTGGTATCCGCTCACGGCGTATTCGCCTGAATACGTGGCGATGAAAACGGCCGCCGCACTGGGGGCCGATGTCGTGTTCATCGACTTGCCTCACTACGCGCGGATCAAACCTGACGATGACGATGCGAAACGGCCGCCGCCGGCGACCGACGATGACGCGCTGATCACTGCGAGCGGCTTCTATCAACAGTTGGCGGCTGCCGCGGGATTCAAGACCTGGGATGAAGCTTGGGACACGCTGTTCGAGAATCCGCACGCTGCGGACCACGAAGTCTTTCGTCGCGAAATGGCCACGTTTTGCTGCGCGGTGCGGCTGACTTCCAATCCGGCCACGGAAGCGGCCCAAGGCACCCTCGAGCGGGAGCGGCACTTCGCGAAGGTAATTCGCGAAACGCTGGCGGACCGCAAGCTCAAGCCCGAGCAGGCGATGGTGGTTTGCGGCGGGTTTCACCTGTTTCTCGACCGCAACGATGCCGCACCGCCCCCCAGCTTGCCGGCGGGCACCGTCTACACCACGGTCGTGCCTTATTCGTACTTCCGCGTCTCGGAGATGGCCGGCTACGGCGCCGGCAATCGCGCCCCGCAGTATTACCAGACCTGCTTCGATCTCGTCGCCGCCGGGCGACAGCACGACATCGCGCTGGAACACGCGATCGCCGTCTTGCGGCAGATGCGTAAGGAGGGCGAGCCGCTCTCCACCGCCGATGCGATTGCGATTACGCACCATGCCGGTTTGCTCGCGAGCCTCCGCGGCCGCAGCCACACCACGCTCGACGACATCGACGACGCCCTCGTGACCTGCTGCTGCAAGGGAGATCCGGGCGATGAAGGGCTCAAGCTCCGCGCCGCGATGGACGCCGCCGGCATTGGCAATCGAATCGGCAAAGTCACGCCCAAGCTCGGCCGGCTGCCGATCGTCAGCGATTTTCACGCGCAGCTCGCCGATCTCGATCTGGGGCAGGTGCTCGGGAAGGAAAAACGGCTCGCGGTGAGGCTCGACAAGCGCGAACCGCTGGCCGCCCGCCGCTCGGCGTTTTTCCATCGCCTGGCATTTCTGGAAATCCCCTTCGCCGCGCTGTCGAGCACCGGCGGCGACTTTTCCGGGACGATCTTCCGCGAGGACTGGCAGCTCAAGTGGGATCCCAAAACCGAGCCGGCATTGATCGAGCAGAACCTCTACGGCGACAGCGTCGAAGCGGCGGCGGTCAACCGCTTGCGGGAGGCGATCGCCGCAGCGGGCGCGAATGCCGGCACAACCTGCGAGCGGCTGCTGCGGGCCGTGAATATGGACCTGCCCGACCTGGTGCAGATCGCCGAAGCGGCCGCGGGCCAGGCGTTCGACGGCGACCCCGCGTTTCCGTCGCTCGCTGCGGCGCTCAAGCACCTGGCGATGCTCGACCGCTACGCCTCGTTCCGGGGCACGCGGCGGGAAACGATCGAGGGGCTGCTCGTCCGCTGCTACGATCGCGCCTGCTTTGCCTTGCCCAACTCCGCGGCCGTGCCGGACGAGGAACAGCCGGACGTCGTGGACGGGCTGGTTTGTGTCGCGGACATCCTGCAACGGGCGCAGCCTGAACAGTACGACCGGGCGCTGTTTTCCGCGGCGACGCGGCGGGCGGCCGAAGAGTCGCCCGTGCCATTCCTGCGCGGGGCTTTCCTGGGCCTGTTGTGTGAAATTCGCGAGCTGCCTGCCGAATCGCTCGCCGCGGAAGTGGCCGGGCTGGCCGGCGCTGCACCCGACCTGATGGTCACCGCCGGCGACTTGCTCGACGGGATGCTCGCCGTCTCGCGGACTTCCATCATGCTCGGCGCAGACGCGCTGGTCGGCGCCGTCGATGACCTGCTGAAAGCCGCCGCCTGGGAGCCGTTCCTGGTCATGCTCCCGCGGCTGCGGGCGGCGTTCGAGCGGCTGGCGAAGTCCCACCGCGACTCGCTGGCGGCCTGCGTTGCCAGACGCTACGGCCTCGGCTCCGCCGCCGAAGTGCAGACCGTCCGCAGCAGCCTGGGGGCGACCGCGCTCGTGGCCCGGCTGGATGCGGCGGTCGCGGCGGCACTTCGGGAATGGAAGCTGTAATTCGGAGGGCTTGCCGAAATGCCAGATCCTCACACGCTCGCCCGCTGGCGGCTCGTGCTCGGCAAGGCCGCGGAGTCGCACGGCATTTCCCTGGAGGGGCAAGCCGAAGCCCAGCGGATCGAGCAGCTCGTCGGCTTCCTCTTTGAACCGGGTGGCGAGGGCCAGGAAAGCGGCGGCCGGTCGTCCGACCGCTCGGCCGGCCGGGGGCCCTCGCAGTTGACAGTTCCCAGCTGGGTGGATGCCGTCAACGAGCTGTTCCCGCAGCAGTCGAAGGAGGTGATGCAGAAGGAGCTCGTGCGGCGGCGCGGCATCGCCGAGCTCATGGAAAAACCAGAGCTGCTGGAGAAGATCGAGCCCAACCTGGAGCTGGTCAAAACGCTGCTCACGCACCGCGAGCTGCTCAATCCCAAGACCCGCATCCTGGCCCGCAAGATCATCGACAAGGTCGTGCAGGAATTGAAGCGTAAAATGCAGGTGCAGGTGGAGCAGGCCATCACCGGCGCGATCCGCAAAGACCGCCACTCGCCGCGCAAGGTCTTCCGCAATCTGGACCTGAAAACAACGCTCCGCCGCAACCTCCAGCACTTCGACTCCGCTTCGGGCAAGCTGCACGTCGATCGGCTGTTCTTCTTTGCGGCCGAACGGAAGAAGAAGCCTTGGCATGTGATTGTCGTTGTGGACCAGTCCGGCTCGATGCTGGAGAGCGCGATCTTCTCGGCGGTGATGGCCTCGATCTTTGCGGAACTTCCCGCGGTCAGGACGTCGCTGGTGCTGTTCGATACGCAAGTGGTCGATTTGTCCGACAAAGTCGGCCAGCCCGTGGACGTCCTGCTGTCGATCCAGCTCGGCGGCGGCACGGACATCACGCAGGCCTTGATTTACGCCAGCGAGCTGGTCCGCCAGCCGCAGCGCACAATCGTGGTGCTCATCACCGATTTTTACGAAGGGCGGGCGGAAAGCGACCTCGTGGCCCAGACGCGGCAAATGGCCGACAGCGGCCTGCGGATGATCGGGCTCGGCGCTCTGGGTTACGACGCCCGCCCCTCGTACAACAAGGCGACGGCCGGAAAGCTTCGCAAAGTGGGCATGGATATTCTGGTTTGCACGCCGGAAAAGCTGGCCGAATGCATGGCCCAGATCATTCGAGGTTGAGCCATCGGTTCGCCTACCTGGCTGGTTGTTCCCCGCGGCCATCGCCAATGCGAAATGCCGCGAGGCGGGTGCTGTAATTCGTGGCCCCGGCCTTCAAGTAGTCGCCGACGTACCAGATCGTGCGGTCGTCGGATGGGTCCACGGCGGTCTGGGAATAGTCTTCCCAGCGAAACGTGTTCGTCTGGGCCGCCTGGCCCTCGGCCATCACGGCTTCGCGCAGCGATAGGACGCCGAGCGGATCACCCTCACGCCGTGCGGCAAATCGCTGGCCCGGAAAATGGTCTTTGTCGCCGAAGGAGTAGCCAATGCCGATGTTCCCCTGCCCGTCGATGGCCGGACTCGCCATCCAGCGATAGCTTCCCTCTGGGCAATAAGTGCCCTGCTGGTGCAGTGCGACATTGCGCTGGCCGTCCAAGCGGAATTCGTACCAGCGAACGCCACCGCCGCCCGCTCCGGTATTCACCGAATGGACGGCCACCAGCGATTCGCGGTCGCCGATCCGCCGGTACACCAGCCGGGCCATCAGCTTGTCCCCCTGCGAATCGAGCCGGACGTCGGTTCCCGGCTGCGGGACGGTGCGCGTCAACTGGCCGCCGCCCAGATACTCGTACGGAGCGACGGGAATCTTCGCCGGGCCATCGAGGCGCGTCTTGGACGCGTCGTCCCAATTGACTGACAGCTTCCAGGCGTAGATGCCGTCGTCCTGCAGGACATTCTTGAGCTGTGTGCCGCCCGCGGCGAGGACCAGGTTCGGTGCTCCGGCGGGCGGCAGCTGCTTGCCGTCGAGGTCCGCACAGTTCAGGAAGTTGACGTCGTCGATAATGATGCCTTGCTCGCGGGCCGGCTCACCCTTCAGCATCTTTTCGCGCTCGACGACGTAGATGTGCTTCTGCACGACGTCGTCGCCGGTGCTCGTCGGCACGTAGTAGCCGTCGGGCCAGACCGCCGGCCGCGGGTAATCCGGAAACAGCGGGCGGACGAACTGGTAGCGATAGTACGAACCCAGCGGATCGGAGCTGGTGCTGATCGCGTAGCACATGGCGTACGATCCCCGCATTCCGGCAGCCGGACGCGGGGCGGCCCGTCGCGCGCCAGCGGCGGTGTCCGCGGGCGCCGGCGGCTGGAACAGGAGCTCGGCAGGCCCGGGCTGATTCGCGACGCTCGCCAGACTGCAGTGCGCAACTTCTCCGGCCTTCGGCATGGGCGGCTCGGCCTCCTTGGGCGGCAGTCGGCGAAAAATCGGCATGACGATCAGCCAGCGGTCGGCGAGCTGATCGTAGCGCACGACGGCGTCGCCGTTGTTCATCTGGGCGGCTTCGCCGGCAAAGCCGCGGAAGACGTTGTTCGTCGAGACCGGGCCATAGAGAACCTTGCCGGTGGCGTCGAATTTCTCGCCCGCTTTCGTGAACACGGCCATCTGGCTGTTGACGATCTGCACGATGTGGTTCGGCCCGACGGCCAGCGAATTGTCTGATGGATTGCGCCCGCGACTTTTCCCTTGCGGCCCTTCGAAGCCCTCGCCGAGGCCGTCGAAGCTGGCAACGATCTCGGCCGGCGGCCGAGGTCCCTGCTCTACTTGCTCGATCGCCGCCGCCGTCGGCTGCTTGACGGGCTCCGGCCTGGCCGGCTGCCGCGCGGCTTCGGCCTCGGCCTTGATCCGCGGCGAATTGCTGAAGCTGAAGACCGGGTAAGCCGCGCGATCCATGCCGGCCAGGTGCGCCGTGTCGGGGGCCGCCTTGCGGCGCTCGGTCTTGACGTATCGCCAGGGCGTGTCGCCGTACACCTCGGTGAGCAAGGCCGCCAGCGGCGCGTCCTTGGCCTTCAGCTCGTCGCGGTTGCTGGCCCCACCGCTGTTGCGCGGGTTGGCGCAATCGAACC
>DASRJB010000804.1:0-4608 GCA_035649715.1 Pirellulaceae bacterium | reverse complement strand
GCCGCCTTGGCGATGCTCGGCAGTTCGGTCATCATGCGAAGTAAGGTACACCGTGGTCGATCCCCAAAACACCCGCCACCGCCCCGAGCTGGTCGAGCCGTCGGCCTGGATCGCGCCGGGTGCGGTCGTGCTCGGCGATGTGACGCTGGGAACGGAGGCGACGGTCTGGTACGGGGCCGTGGTTCGCGGCGACTCGGCGCCGATCCGCGTCGGCCGGCAGACGAACATTCAGGACGGCTGCATCCTGCACGCCGACGAAGGTTTCCCTTGCACGCTCGGCGAGCGGGTGACGCTGGGCCACGGCTCAATCGTGCACGGCGCGACGGTCGAGGACGACTGCCTGATTGGCATGCGGGCCGTGGTGATGAACGGAGCGCGAATCGGCAAGGGCAGCATCGTGGCCGTGGGCAGCATCGTGACCGAAGGCACCCTGATTCCGCCGGGCAGCCTCGCCCTCGGCCAGCCGGCGAAGGTCAAGCGCGAAACCAGCGACCGCGACCGCGAGCTGATTCGCCACGCCGCGGAGCATTATGTGGCGGCGGGGAGGGTGTATCGGGACGCGGGAAAGAGTGACGGAGGGAAGGAGTGACGGAGAGACGGCGAGCCTCGCTCCTTCACTCCGTCCCTCCGTCTCTCCGTCTCTCCGTCTTCACCCCGCACCCCACGGCGCACGTGCTGCACCCGCCGCTGGTCCCGCAGCCGCCCCCTTCCTCGGTGCCGCAGTGCGGGCCGCAGCCGGCGGTGAGCGTGTCGGCAAATTTCTGGAGCTGGGCTTTGGCCTCATAGACTTCGGCCAACTCAGCGGTGAGCCGGTCCAGCTCGGGCGTCGTTTCGCCCAGGAAATAGAAGAACAGCGATTGGCCGTCGAAGAGATGCTCGACATCGACCAGCACGGCTTGCTGGCCTGAATCGGCCAGGCGCGAGGCGCAGGCCCGGTAGGCCTCGTCGCGGTTTTTCTCAAGGCGGGCCAGCAGCAGGTCGTCTTGCACCGACACGCGCCGCAGCAGCGAGCCATCGCAGTCGGCGTCCGGCGACTCGACGGCGGAGAGCACTTCGCCCACTTCCAATCCCCGCGCCGTGCGGCAGATCACCCGCGTCCCCCGCGCGTACCGCCGGCGGTCGGCGGCGGCAAACCGGCCGACGCTGCCGAGCACGCCGACGCGGATGAAATGCTGGCCTGACATGCAATCCACTGGGAAGCTAGAATCGCGAACGAACTTCCTTCATCTTGATCGATCCCGGCAAGACTGCCTAGCCTGATGGACGCTCGATGATTCACACCGCCGTAGAACCGCTCAGCGAGACTTCGACCACAATAGCCTGGTCGGACCTGGCCGAGCGCGTCCTCGCGGGCCATCAAGCTAACAACGACGAGGCCCTGGCCATCCTCCGTGCGCCGGACGAGGAGCTGCTGGACCTGCTGGCCGCGGCCTATCGCATCCGCCGCCGCTGGTTCGGCAACACGGTGCAGCTCTACTTCCTGATGAACGCCAAGAGCGGCCTCTGCCCAGAAGATTGCCACTACTGCTCGCAGGCCAAAACCGCCACGTCCGACATTCCGCGCTACAACCTCCTCAGCCGCGAGAAGTTGCTCGACGGCGCACGGCTGGCGGCAGAGCGGGGGAGCAAGACGTACTGCATCGTGATTTCCGCCCGCGGCCCCAGCGAGCGCGAGATCCAGGCGGTCGAGAAGATCGTGCCCGAGATCAAGGCCCGGCACGACCTCGAAGTCTGCGCGTGCCTGGGGCTGCTCACGCCCGAGCAGGCCCGCCGGCTGGCGGCCTGCGGCGTGAACAAGGTGAACCACAACCTCAACACCAGCGCCGAGTTTTACGGCCAGATCTGCACGACGCATACCTATCAGGACCGCGTCGAGACGCTGAATGCGGTGCGGGCGGCGGGACTGGAACTGTGCAGCGGCGGAATCATCGGCATGGGCGAGCGCGACAGCGACGTAGTGCAGATGGCGCTGGCTCTGCGCGAGCTGGCTGTGGAATCGATCCCGCTCAACTTCCTGATCGACATCGACGGCACGCCGCTGGAGCATTCCCGCCGGCTGAATCCGCGATATTGCCTCAAGGCCCTGGCCATGTTCCGGTTCGTCAACCCGCGGAGCGAGCTGCGGATCGCCGGCGGCCGCGAGCTGCACCTCGGCAGCCTGCAGGCCCTCGGCCTGTATGCCGCCAACTCGATGTTCGTCGGCGATTACCTGACGACGAAGGGCCAGCCGCCGGAGGCGGACTACAGGATGATCGACGAGTTGGGCTTCGTCGTCACGCGGCACGAAGAAGTACCGGCGGGGCATTCGTAATCCCAGCCCGCCGCGGGCCGCTTGTCAGCGGGTCTCTTCTTCCGATACGTTTCTGGCTTAGCGGCGGCTTCCGTTTCAGCAAGGGATTTTGGCAAATGGCGCGACCTTTCAACATCGGCATGATCGGCTATGGGTTCATGGGCCGGGCGCACAGCAACGCGTACCGCAAAGTGGGCAACTTTTTCGACCTGGAGTATCAACCGGTGCTCAAGGCGGCCTGCGCCCGCGACGCGGCGAAGGTGAAACCGTTCGCCGACAAGTGGGGCTACGAGTCGATCGAGACCGACTGGCGGAAGCTGCTCGCCCGGAAGGACATCGACGCGGTCGATATCTGCACGCCGAACAACCTCCACAAGGAAATCGCCATCGCGGCGGCCGAGGCGGGCAAGGCCATCCTGTGCGAGAAGCCGCTGGCGATGAACGCGGCCGAAGGCGAAGTAATGTGCCGCGCCGTGGAGAAGGCGAAGGTCCCGAACATCGTCTGGTACAACTACCGCCGGATTCCGGCCGTGACGTTCGCCAAGCAGATCATCGACAGCGGCAAGCTCGGCAAGATCTTTCACTACCGGGCCAACTTCTTGCAGGACTGGACGATCTCGGCCGATCTGCCCCAGGGCGGCGCGGGCCTCTGGCGGCTGGACGTGGCCGCAGCCGGCAGCGGCGTGACGGGCGACTTGCTCGCCCACTGCATCGACACCGCCATCTGGCTGAACGGCAATGTCGCCAACGTCACGGCGATGACCGAGACTTTTATCAAGGAGCGGAAGCACAAC
Source organism: Pirellulaceae bacterium (assembly GCA_035649715.1). Lineage (GTDB taxonomy): Bacteria > Planctomycetota > Planctomycetia > Pirellulales > Pirellulaceae > CAYLLN01. Next base: position 1,524 of record DASRJB010000804.1, on the reverse strand, counting down.
CTGACTGGGAAGGTCGAGAAAGTCGGCATCGACGACGCCTGCGCGTTTCTCTGCCGCTTTACGAACGGCTCGCTGGGCCTGTTTGAAAGCACGCGATATGCACGCGGGCACAAAGCCCTCTACACCTTCGGGATCAACGGCGAGAAAGCTTCGATCAAGTGGGACCTGCACGACCTGCACCGCCTGCAATGGTTCGACCACCGCACCGAGGGCCCGCTTCGCGGCTGGAGCAGCATCCACGTCACCGACGGCGAGCATCCCTACATGGGCAAGTGGTGGGTGCCCGGCCTGGCCATCGGCTACGAGCACAGCTTCGTCCACCAGGTCGCCGACTTCCTCGACGGCCTCGCGAAGAACCAGCCCGCCGGCCCCACCTTCCGCGACGCCCTCGAAACCCAAAAGATCTGCGACGCCGTGCTGGCCAGCGCCAAGAGCGGGGCGTGGACGAACGTGGGGTAACGTTAGCGGTTGGCGCAGACAGCGTGGTATTATGGTGAAAGGCGCACGCAGTACTCGGTAGTGAGTATTCGACCCGGAGGCGGCGCGTAATGCGCGACATTGTTGTTTCCGATGACTTTCTCAAAACGCTCGCCGAATCCGGCGGTGACATCCGCTTTCTCAATGCCCGCGGCGAGGTGCTCGGCCGCTTCGAACCCGAGCTGACAGCGGAGGAACTGGCCGAGATCCGCCGCCGGTTGGCATCAAATGAGCCGCGTTATACGACGAAACAGATGCTCGAGCGGCTGAACGAGAAGGCCGCGCAATGACGCGGTACACGGTCGTCTGGCTGGAGTCGGCGATCGACGACCTGGCCCGCTTCTGGCTGAAGACCGTCCACAAGCGGGAAGTGACCGAATCCGCGGACCTCGCCGACGAATACCTGGCCACCGACGCGCATCACAAAGGGGAGCTGCTGGCCGAGGGGCTGCGGGCCGTGACAGTCGGCCTGCTCAGGCAGTATTTTACGGTCCGCGAATTCGATCGCGTCGTGGAAGTGGCTTACGTGCGGCGCGTCGTGCGCGGGCCGTGAGAACAAAGGAGGATTGCCATGCCTCGGAACAAGATCTCCATCGCTGCGGCGCTGTTGCTGCTGACGTTCCCCTGGGCCGCACTCGCCCAGGACAAGCTTCCCACCGTCGCCGTCGTCACCACCGAGTGGCGGCACAATTCGCATGCGGATGTGATCGCGTCGCGGCTGGTGCAGGGATACAACCTCGACGGCAAAGGGGAGTTTCCCAAGCTCAAGCTGGTCAGTGCCTACATCGATCAGTTCCCGGCGAACGACATGAGCCGCCGGCTGGCGATGGAGCATGGCTTCACGATCTATGACTCGGTTGAGAAGGCGCTCACGCTGGGCGGCGAGAAGCTCGCGGTCGATGGCGTGCTCCTCATCGCCGAGCACGGCAAGTACCCGGAGAGCGAAACGGGCAGCATTCAGTTTCCCAAGCGGCGAATGTTCGGCGAGATCGTCAAGGTCTTCGAGAAGAGCGGCCGCGTGGTGCCGGTTTTTAGCGACAAGCACAT
>DASRJB010000803.1:0-3358 GCA_035649715.1 Pirellulaceae bacterium | reverse complement strand
GAGCCGACGGCGGAGAAAGTCGGTCAAACGGTGCTGGCCTCCGGCGGCAACGCGATCGACGCGGCCGTCGCGGCGGCGCTGGTGGCGGCCGTTGCCGCGCCCCATCAGACCGGGATCGGAGGGTACGGCGGGCACATGACTCTCTTCGCCGCGAAAGCCAGCAAGCTCACCTGCATCGACTTCAACAGCCACGCTCCCGCGGCTGCGCGGCCCGACATGTTTCCGCTCGACGCCGCCGGTAAGGTCGTCGGTCAAAAGAACATGTACGGCTGGCTGGCGGTGGGTGTGCCGGGAATTCTCGCCGGCTTGCATCTGGCCCTGACGAAATACGGGACGAAACCATTTCGCGAGATCGTGCAGCCGGCGATTGGACTGGCCCGCGAAGGCTTTCCAATTGGCGCCGCCGCAGCGGCGATCAAGTCCTCGGCCAATCAGTTGGCTGCCGATCCGGGTTCGCGGGCCCTCTATTTCCAAGACGGCCAGCCGCTGGCGGCGAGCGACCGCTTTAGAAATCCCGAGCTGGCAAAACTGCTGGAATCGCTGGCAGCGGCCAATTCCGTCGAGTCGTTCTATCGCGGCGAGATTGCCCAGCGGATCGCCGCCGCCTTCGCCAAGAATGGCGGCCTGGTGACGGCGGAGGACTTCGCGGCGTATCGGGCGCACGAAGTGGAGCCGCTGAAAATCACGTGGGGCGAGTGGACGATTCGCACTGCGCCGCTGACCGCCGGCGGTGCGACGGCGCTGCACGCGCTGCTGCTGCTGCAAGAGCTGCATTGGGCGGCTCGCGACGCAGCAGCTGCCGAAACGCTCCAGCTGCAGGTGGAGGCGTTGCGCTACGCCTGGCAGGACCGCCTCGAACTCTTCGGAGATCCGCAGGGTGGGGCGTCGCCGCTGGAGAGGGTGCTTCAGCCGGCCGCGATTCGCACGGCTGCTGAAAGGATTGCGAAAGCCGTCGCCGCCAGACAGCCCTTACCCGTGCGGACGACCTCGCAGCCAGATCAGGGCACAATCCACCTGAGCGCCGCAGATCGCGAGGGAAATCTCGCCGCGGTGACGCTCACGCATGGCGGCTCTTTCGGCGCGCGGGTCACCGTGCCGGGACTGGGTCTGACGCTCGGTCACGGCATGTCCCGGTTCGATCCGCACGCGGGCCATCCCAACGCGCCGGGACCGCACAAGCGCCCGCTCAACAACATGTGCCCCACGATCGTAGCCAGAGGCGGCCGCCCGCTCATTGCGCTAGGTGCTCGCGGCGGCCGCAAGATTCCCAATGCCGTCGCTGAAGTCCTGCTGCAGCTCGTCGCCCGCGAAAAGCCCCTCGCGGACGCCGTCGCCGCCCCCCGGCTGCACACCGAAGGACAGTTAGCCTTGAACTTCGAAAAGTCCTGGCCGAGTGCGGTGCTGGAAGAATTGAAGGCGCGCGGCTACCAGGTCACAGTCGCCGCCAGCGCGACGGTCAGTGCCGCAGAGGCGGGCTCGCTGGCGTCGGCGATGCGCTAGAGAATCGCCAACGGCCTGCTACAACCGTGAACATTAGTACGCTATTTGCAGTATAGTTCCCTTTGGCGCGGCGGACTGCCGTTTTGGCCGCCCGCCGCCAAGGTCGCTCGCTCATTCTCAGATTGGTCGTTGTGAACTGAGGCGGAACCTCCGCCGCTCCGCTGGGCAGCAAGATATAACGAAAACTCCCCGCCAGGCTCACTAACACTTCAAACGCTAAGGCCAGAAAACGCCGGCGGAATGCCGGAAGTCCTCACCTGTCATACAGTTGCGGCGCGAGTGGCACACAGCGGGCGAGGGCGCGAAGCTGTGCCTAGGGCGGTTTTCGTTATATTCGCGGCCGGCCCTTAAGGGCAACCGACGGGCCGCGCGGTCCGCCTCCAGACGACGGATCGATTGCTGCAGCCGCCTGGGGGGTGTCTCATTTTGAGTCGCTGGGCTTGGGCAGCAATCGAACTGCCCCCGAGTTTCGTCTCAATTGAAAGGAGCCGGCTATGTGCTGTTTCACCGGGGTCGTCGATTCGGTGTCGTCCACGAAGATTTTCGCCCGCCCCAGTAGCGAGGGGCGGCAGTTCGTCGTCTATCACATGCTCTACAAGGCGAAGGAAGAACTGGCGATGGTGCTGCCGATTCCGACGCCCGCGAAATCGGCCGACGACGCGGTGAAATTCATCAACCTGGAAGAGTACGACAGCTTCTTTGCCGCTTTGGAGAACGGTTTTCCCAGACCGCGGCCCAAGAGCGATGCCGCGCCCGCAGGGGCGATTCCTCCCTTGCCCAAGGCGCCGTTGCCGGTCGTCGAGGTCGGCAGCTTCGAGGCGTCGTTCGTGCCAAGCACCAGCGACTTCTCGCGGCTCGACAAGCGCTTCCGCTTGAGCGACGGCGTGTGGGAAAAGCTGCCGACGTACAAGGATTTCGGCTTCGCGGTCTTTAAGCTCAAGGCCGGGCAGCCGAAGATCCACCCGATCGCGTTCGAATTTCCGCGGGCGCGGGCCGACCGGATCTTCTTTCCCACGGTCCACATCCACGACGGCGAGGTCCACGCCGAAGCCGAGTTCGACCACGTGCTCTACCTGCAGCCCGGCTCGGCCCAGTCGCGCACGCCCCGCGACTGGGAAGAATCGCCGCAGCCCGCCGGCATGTTCATGGACGTGAAAAAGTCCAAAGGCCTTTTGGCCGGCGACCTGCACGTCTATCGCAGGCGAATGCGCGGGAAGCAAAAGAACGCCGACACGCTGGTGTAAGCCGTACGGGGCTTTCTCCGCTCGCTTGTCCCACCGTGCGTTTTTTTTTACGCCAGGAACGAATCAGTCGATTGGCTCGTCGTGCCGATCTGATCTGGAGGCCGAGTGACCACGGCCAGTGCCGCCAGGTCGCCGCGAATCCGCTGCCAGACCAAGTAGGCGGCTCCGAACCCCAGGATGCTGGAGATGATCAGCCCGCCGATCGCCAGGCGAGGATCGGGATCGCCGGGAGTTGGAATGCGCGGGCTGCTGAGCAGGATGAGCAGCACCGCAATCAAGGGCGCGACCGGCGAAACGGCGAAATAAATGCCCGCGTACCAACTCAGGTTCATTAGCTTCTTCTGCTCGTTGGGCTCGGGCGTGCTGTTGGCCAACAGCAGCGGAAAATAGACGCGGATCGTCAGCCAGGTCGTCGCCAGAAACGGCAGGCAACAGGAAATGATCCCGCAGGCGAACATGGACAGAATGAACTTGGCATACACTTCGGGCATGAATTTCTGAGCGTACGCGTGGATGCCGATGGGGAAGGCGATGCCGGCAATCAGCCACAGCGACATTCCCACGATGGCGATGCGGTGACCGAGCACGATGGCCCGATGGCGAGCCAAGCGCAG
>DASRJB010000802.1:0-3400 GCA_035649715.1 Pirellulaceae bacterium | reverse complement strand
TGTCGCCCCACGAGCGAGCGGCCTTCCTGGGGGAGGCTTGCCAGTCGGATGCGGCCTTGCGGGCCGAAGTCGAGGGCCTGCTGGCTGCCCTCGACCGAGCCGGCGAGTTCCTGCGGCAGCCGGCGGCTGCGGTGGAGACGGTCGAGCCGACATGCGGTGCAGACAAGCCCGGCACGATCGTAGCCGACCGCTACAAGCTGCTGGAGCAGATCGGCGAAGGAGGCATGGGGACGGTCTGGGTCGCCGAGCAGATCGAGCCGATCAAGCGCCGGGTGGCCCTCAAGCTCATCAAGCCGGGCATGGACAGCCGGCAGGTGTTATCGCGGTTCGAGGCCGAACGGCAGGCCCTGGCCTTGATGGACCATCCACACATCGCCCGCGTGTTCGACGGCGGCCTGACAGCCGAAGGCCGGCCGTTCTTCGTGATGGAATACGTCAAGGGCGTGCCGATCACCGACTATTGCGACCAGGCCCGCTTGCCGATCGCCGAGCGGCTCGCGCTCTTGATCAGCGTCTGCCAGGCAGTGCAGCACGCCCACCAGAAAGGCATTATCCACCGCGACCTGAAGCCCTCGAACATCCTGGTTTGTCTGTATGACGGCCAGCCGGTCCCCAAGGTGATCGACTTCGGCCTGGCCAAGGCGATGCATCAGCCGCTGACCGAGCGGACGCTCTACACGGCCCACGGCCTGATGGTCGGCACGCCGCTGTACATGAGCCCCGAGCAGGCCGAGTTAAACAACCTCGACGTCGATACGCGGACCGACATCTATTCGCTGGGCGTGCTCCTCTACGAATTGCTGACGGGCAGCACGCCGCTGGAGCAGCGGCAGTTCAAGGACGCGGCCTTTGCGGAAATCCTCAGGCTGATCAAGGAAGAAGAACCGGCGCGGCCGAGTCTCAAACTGAGTGGCTCGGCCAGCCTGCCGAGCATCGCGGCCCAGCGGAGCGTGGAGCCGGCCCAGCTGAGCCGGACCGTGAAGGGCGACCTGGATTGGATCGTGATGAAGTCGCTGGAGAAGGAACGCAGCCGGCGGTACGAAACTGCCAATGGGCTGGCCCGCGACATCGAGCGTTACCTGCATGATGAGCCGGTCGAGGCCTGCCCGCCGTCGCTGCGGTACCGGCTGGGCAAAGTGCTGCGGCGGCATCGCGGGCCGGCGATCGCGGCGGCGCTGGTGCTGCTGGCCCTGCTGGTTGGGATGGTCGGCACGACGCTGGGCCTGGTCCAGGCAAATGCCGAGCGGAACAAGGCCCGCAAGCTTGCGGCACTGGCGGCGAAAGAGGCCACAAATGCAGAACAGGCGGCTGCCGCCGAAGCGGAGCAGCGGCGGCGGGCCGACGAAGAAGCGGCCGCGGCCCGTGCGGTGCGCGATTTTCTGCAGGACGACCTGCTGCGGCAGGCGTCGATGATTCACCAGGCGGAGACCGGCTCCGTGATCGACGACGGCACTCGATTTGTGCTGAATCCGACGATCAACGAGTTGCTCGATCGGGCCGCGGCCGAGCTGACGGCGGACAAGATCGAGGCGAAGTTCCCGAAGCTGCCTTTCGTGCAGGCCGAAGCGCTCAAGGCGGTGGGCGATGCCTACGCTGGAGTCGCGCCCGAGAAGGCCCTCGACCACCTGCAGCGGGCGATCGAACTGTACCGGCAGTCGCGCGGCCCGGACGATCCGGCAACACTCTCCGCGCGGCATTCGCTAGGCATAGCCCTCGGCGCTTGCCGAAAGGACCGCGAGGCAGAGCAAGTTCTCTCGGCGGTGCTGAGAGATCGGGCCCGCGTTCTGGGGCCGCTGCATGTCGATACGTTCGCCACGCGCGATTTTCTGGGCCGCGTGCATTTGTGGCTGAAAAGCCCGGACGCCGTGACCTATTTCGAAAAGCTTCGCGACGACGCCGGCAGTAAATTCGGCCAGCATCACATTCAAACGCTCAAGGCCCGATTTCACCTGGCGTTGGCTATGCAATACGCCGGCCAGCTCGAGGCGGGGCTACGAGAGATGGAATCCTTGAAAGCTCTGGGCGACCGCTTGAACCTGCGCGAGGATCATCCCTATGCGCTATCGGCAGCCATGGAAACCGGGCTCGCCTACAAAGCCGCCGGTCGCCATACCGAGGCCATCGAGGCCTTCGAAAAGTGCCTGGCGCTGGTGGAGCGCTGGAAGCTCGGCCCGCAACCCATCTGGGCTGTGCGGCATCAGCTTGGTTGGAGTTACCTGTCGGCCGGTCGCCGCGACGACGCCATCCGCACTTTTGAGCTGAACTTGGCCATCGCCGGACGCGCCGGCGCCAACGACGTGACGACCATGGAGGCCTTGGGCTGGGCCGTGCGCGAAGTGGACCAGCAGCGCTGCATCGCGCTGTACACGCAGGCCCGCGACCTGCGTTTCGAGCGCAGCGGCGCTAACGACACGGAGGCGCTACGCGTGGCCGTCAAGTTGTCTACACTGCTGCGCGAGTTCAAGCACAACGAGCAGGCTCTGAAATCGCTCGACGAGTTCCTGCCGCGACTCACCACCGTCCATGGCGCGGATCATCTTGCCGTGCTCAAGGCCCAAATCGAAAAGGCCCGCTGTCTGGCGGCGCTAACGCAATGGGAAGCGGCGAACCTGCTCTTCAGAGAGACGATTCCCAAAATGGAAAAGTCGCGTGGCAGCGGCGATATGGAAACGCTGGAAGCCCGCTATTGGTGGATGCTCGCCGCACGGGATTGCGGCCAATTGCCGCGGGCAATCGAGTTGGCGGACGACCTGGCCCCGCGCTGGCGGGCGGCGCGGACCAGGCCGACGCGCGTGGCCGACGTGCGGATCCATCAGGGAAGCAACCTCGTCCGCCTGCAGCGGCCGGCCGAGGGGGAGCCGCACCTACGGGAAGCCCTCGCCATTTACTTGAAGGAGACCCCGCAGGCCTGGAACACAGCCAACTGCAAGCAGTGGCTCGGCACGGCGCTGGCCAGGCAGGAGAAATTCGCGGAGGCCGAGGAACTGCTGGTGGCGGCCTTCAATGACATGACCGAGCGGATCGCGCAAACGCCGGTGTGGGGCCAGAACCATCGCGCCGAGATCGCCCAGCGTCTGGCCGCGATCTACTCGGCGCAAGACAAGACCGCCGAGTCTGCCCACTGGCAAAGCGTATGGGAGCAGCTGGCCGGAGCAGCGCCTCCGTCCGGAAAATGAACGCCAGCGCCGGCCGAGCCGGCAGCGGTTTTCCGGCCAGCGCCCGATCAACGCAATTTGCCATTGCTAGACGCTCCGGTTAAGTTGGCGGCACCTTCAGTGCAATTCCAGGAGGCGATACCGTGCCGCGAATCCGATTTTCGCTGTCCACCGCGCTACTGCTCGTCGTCATCGTCGCCCAGCAACTGGCCATCGGCGGTCTGCTCTGGGATCGCCGACAGACC